>NZ_CP071413.1:2217500-2354823 GCF_050220005.1 Streptococcus sanguinis | reverse complement strand
AACTTCCCTCCTTTTCTATAATTTTCTGATTCATACGCATCTTATTTTATCATAAAGGTTCAAAGTTTTCCACAAGAACTGGAAAAGAATTCACATTGTTAGCTGAAGTTATCCACAGAATGTGAATAAAGCTAAAATTTCTTATTTTAATAAGCTTCCTAATTAATTTAACAGTGGATAATTTTGTTATTTTTAAAAAAGAAAATAACAGTTTTATTTAAAACTGTTTATAATTCTTTGATATTCTTCTTCGCTTTCAAAAGGAATAATCAGCTTTCCTTTACTCTGGTTTTTTAACTGAATAGAAACTTCCAGACCGAGAATTTTTTTAATTTTTTCCTCTTCAGATTTAGCAAATAGTTCTTTATTAGGTTTCTTTTTGAGACTCTTTTTTTGCTGAAGAAGCTTTTCGACTGCTCGAACCGATAAATCTTCTCTACATATCTTTTCCAGCCATAGTAACTGTTCCTCTTCTTTCAAGGGAACCAGCAGGCGAGCATGTCCTTGAGAAATCTCTTCTTCCTTTATAGCTTGACGAACTTCTTTGGATAATTGTAAAAGTCTGACAATATTGCTAATATAGGGTCTAGATTTTCCCATGATTTTAGCAATTTCATCATGTGTCAAGCCTTTGTCAATCAAATTTTGATAAGACTCAGCCTCTTCTATAGGATTCAAGTCTTCTCTTTGAAGATTTTCGATAATGGCCTGTTTCAGCATTTCATCATCAGATAATTCTTTGACGACAGATGGGATCGTTTCTAGGCCAAGAAAAGAGGCAGCTCTAAATCTCCGTTCTCCTGCTAAAATTTCATAACCAAAAAGTGAAGATTTCCGAAGAATGATTGGCTGAATGAGACCATTTTCTTTGATTGATGACGCCAATTCTTCAATCTTTTTTTGTGAAAATTGTTTACGAGGCTGATAAGGATTGGTTCGAATGTCTTTAAGTGCAATATATTGAAAGTTTTCCATTTGTATATAGAATAACACACCTTTACGATTGTGTAAAGGTGTGTTGACAATCTTGTAAATAGGTTAATTTGAACTTAGCTCTTTTGTTGATTTAGTGAGTTTGATTTTGACTGTTTGAGATTTACCATCTCGATAATAAGTAATCTCTACCTCATCTCCAATACTATGCTTGTAGAGAGCAGACTGAAGGTCACTAGTGGATTCCACATCTGTGTTATCTACTTTTGTAATGACATCATTTTTTTGAAGCTTGCCATCAGCAGGCATCCCTTGCTGAACAGAGCGAACAAGAATACCTGATTTCACTGAAGAAGGAAGATTTAATTTAGAAAAATCAGAAGTTGTTAGATTAGATAAATCCATCATTTGAATTCCTAAAGCAGGACGTGTGACTGTTCCATTTTTCTCTAGTTGATTGATAATATTTACGACATCATTAGACGGAATCGCAAATCCCATCCCTTCAACAGAGGTTTGCCCATTTGTTGAAATCTTACTTGAAGTAATCCCAATAACTTGTCCTTGGATGTTAATCAACGGGCCGCCAGAGTTACCAGGATTAATTGCAGCATCTGTTTGCAGTGCAGTTGTTGAAATATTTTCACCATTTTCAGATTGTAACGTAACGTTTCTGCCTAAACTAGAAATAATTCCTTGTGTTACAGAGTTAGCATATTCTGTTCCAAGAGGACTTCCGATAGCGATAGCTGTCTCACCAACTGTCAGAGAACCAGAATCTCCAAATTCTGCGACATCAGTTACTTTTTCAGAGCTAATTTTAACGACAGAGATATCTGAATAAACATCTGATCCAACTACTTCACCTGGAACCTTGTTTCCATCAGCTAGCAAGATATCTACATTAGTTGATCCGTTCAGAACGTGGGTGTTGGTTACCAGATAGGCTGATTTTCCGTCTTTTTTATAAATTACACCAGAACCTTCACTGGAGATTTGTGATTCATCGTTGGAAGATTCATCATTGATAACGCTGCTGGAAGATTCAGCATAAGTAATTACTGAAACAACCGCATTTTGAACCTTTTTCACAGCTTCTGAAATGTCTGTAGAGTTTTTATATGAATTAGATACACTAGTTGGTGAATTTCCATTCATTTTTACACGTGAAGTTACTAATGTAGTAACATAATTCCCTAAACTTCCGCCGATAAAACCTACAATTAACACTGCAAAAAGCAATAAAGCCTTTTTGATGGCATTTGAAGAGTTTTTCATGTTTTCCTCCTTGAATTACAATTGATGAAATTATAGTTAGCTAAACTTAATTATAACTTAAATCCTCTAAGTTTTCCACACCTTGTGGAAAACTTAGAAAAACTGTTGATAGGCATTAGAAAATACACAGATTAACCGATTCCCAGATAAATTTTACTTGTTAATAAAGTGTGAAGTATAGATGAATATGATAGAATAAACTTATGAAAATAAAACTTGTAACAGTTGGAAAACTGAAAGAAAAATATTTAAAGGATGGAATTGCTGAATATATGAAGCGTCTCAATCGATTCTGCAAGGTGGAAATGATTGAGCTAGTGGATGAAAAAACACCTGATAAAGCTAGTGATTTAGAAAATCAGCAGATTCTTGAAAAAGAAGGAAATAAAATTCTGGCTAAAATCAATGAGCGTGAATTTGTTATTGTTTTGGCAATTGAAGGAAAGCAATTTCCGTCAGAAAAGTTTAGTCAGCTCATGATGGATACTACAGTGCATGGCTTTTCTGATATCACTTTTGTTATTGGCGGAAGTTTAGGTTTATCTCCTGCAGTAAAAAAACGGGCAAATCTTCTGATGAGTTTTGGCAAATTAACCTTACCTCATCAACTGATGCGCCTTGTTTTAATAGAGCAGATCTATCGAGCTTTTATGATTCAGCAGGGGAGTCCTTATCATAAGTAATCTTGACGGCAACCCTATTTTCTGATAGAATGAGATGGTATTGGTCTCATAGCTCAGCTGGATAGAGCATTCGCCTTCTAAGCGAACGGTCGCAGGTTCGAATCCTGCTGAGATCAGAAATGTAAAAAATGCGAAATATTTTACAATATTTCGTGTTTTTTTCTTCTATTTTTTTGGTATAATGTCATTTTGGGGATAAAAAATGACATTTCAGGGAAAATTGTCACTAACTCTTTCTATTTTTCTATAATGATAAATGTAAGGTGACTTACAAGATAAAAAGATAGGAGATAGTTATGAAAATCTATTCTTTTCAAATTGCTGCAAATAGCAATTCACTTGTTCAAACCTTTTGGGATTTAAGAGGTGTTCCAAATCCATGGGGTTGGATTTTTGGAAGATAAGAATTTTAAAGTTTAGGGGAGAAATTTATGTCACTTGAAATAATTGGATTAATTATTCATCCTTTTATTAATGTAGCTGCATTTTTAGTGATTTTATCAAAAATCACTAAAATTAAGCATACTCGCTTTTTTGTAGCTATTTGCTTTGGTCTTGAGATTATAGTTCCGTTTATAATTGCTTTTTTAGGACACATATTTTCATTTTCTAGCACAATTCCATCATATACACTGTCATTTTTTCTCCCTCTATTTTTAGTTTGGTATTTTTGTAGAGTTGAAAAAATTAAAAAATATCAATCTTTCTTACTTTCCTTCTTTTTATGTCTGTCAATTGATAGTTCTACTACTTTCTTTTCTGTTATTATTTCATCTGTTTTAGGAGATGATTTTGTAGCTCAGTACATGGGCTTGTTTCTGACATGTATCAACTTACTTTCCTTGTTATTTATGGTAAAGGTTATTGATATTTTTGATTTCAGAATAGATTATCTTAAAAGAAGTTTCTTTAAATCTCAGATTCTGATGATTAGTAGTTTATATGCAATGAATTGGCTGATTTTAAATCTCTCTCATTGGATTAGTAATATAAGGCATTTCAACAGTTTTAGCAGTATGATTGCTACTATTTGTTTCTTGGCCTTTCTTTCTACCTTGGTGACGTTCAAGGACAGCCGTGAGAAATACGAAAAAGAAGAGCATTTGCGTCAAAAAGAATCTGAACAGCTTCGACTTCAGGAATATACTGATGAAATTGTGAGATTGTACTATGAAATCAAAGGATTTCGTCATGATTATGCTAGCATGTTGACGAGTATGCAAGTGGCTATTCAAACTGGAGATATCAAGGAAATTGAGCACATTTATCAAGAGGTCTTGGCTGATGCAAATTTGAACCTGCGTTCAGATAAATATACAGTTTTTGATTTGAATAATGTAGGAGATTCAGCTTTAAGGAGTGTCATGACTGAGACAATCTTTCAAGCGCGTGAACATCAGATTCAGCTGACTTTTGAAGTTAAGGATAAAGTGGAACGCCTTCCAATCAAGTTGTTAGATCTTGTGAGAATTGCTAGTATTTTATTAAATAATGCTATTGAGAGTGCCATTGACAGCCTGGAAAAAATTGTCCATGTTTCTCTGGTTCAACTGGATGATAGAACCATTTTTGTTGTTCAAAATTCTCGTAAAGAAGGAAAATTGGATTTGGAAGAACTCTATCAGCCCGAGTTTTCAACTAAAGGAGAAAATAGAGGCTATGGATTGAATAACATCAAGGAAATTTTAGATAGATATGAATTTATAACTCTTGATACACAAATTGAGCCAAACAATTTCACACAGATTTTAACAATTAGGAGATAGAATTTATGAAAGTGTTAGTTTTAGAGGATACCGTATCTCATCAAGTCAGGATGGAAACGACATTAGCAGAAATTGCTGAGGAACTTGGAATTGACATCCAGGTTCAGGTTACAGGAAAAATAAAAGAATTCAAAAAATATATTGAAAATGGAGACGTTAACCAGCTTTATTTTTTGGATATTGACATTAAGGGGGAGGAAACAAAAGGGCTGGAAGTAGCTCAATTTATCCGTCATCATAATCCTTATGCCATTATAGTTTTTGTAACCTCAAAATCTGAATTTGCTACTATGACTTTTAAATATAAAGTATCAGCACTTGATTTTATCGATAAAGATATCAACAATGATGCTTTTAAAAATAGAATCAAAGACAGTATTCTTTACACTAAGAGTACACTAATTGAAAATACCAATATGGTAGATTATTTTGAATATAGTTATCGTGGCAATGATGTTCGAATGCCTTATAACGATATTTTGTATATCGAAACGACAGGGAGCTCTCATAAACTTCGGATTGTCGGTAAAAATTTTCTCAAGGAGTTTTATGGAACGATAACAGATATTCAAGAAAAAGATCAGCAATTTAAACGATTTTTTTCACCACATAAATCTTATCTGGTTAATATTGGCAACATTGTTGATTATGACAAGAAAAATCGAGAAATTATTTTTTACGAAAATCATCGCTGTCCGGTCACTCGTTTAAGAGTGAAATATCTGAAAGATATTTTCGAAAATAAAGGGAAAAGAGTTGACAAAGCTTAAAAACCTGATATAATGGAATATGTTCTGAAAGAGAGCATACCATATGGTCCGTTGGTCAAGGGGTTAAGACACCGCCTTTTCACGGCGGTAACACGGGTTCGAATCCCGTACGGACTATATTATCCGGCATAGCTCAGTTGGTAGTAGCGCATGACTGTTAATCATGATGTCGTAGGTTCGAGTCCTACTGCCGGAGCTAGAGACACTCCTAGTGAGTGTTTTTTTTATTGTTCAAGAAAAGGCCTTCACTAGCATTTTAATGAAGAGCCTTATTTTTTATATATTTACATTCTATGTCGTCTCCTACTTATAAAATTATAGCAAACAAATAAGATTATGCCAGATATGAAGGCAATGCCACCTTCTTTCAGTCCATTAGGAATGAAAGTGAGGACAACTTTTCCTTCTCCTTTTTTCACATCTAATTTCATAAAGCCGTTTTGAGCTCGTTTTAGTGTGACAGGCTTCCCATTAAGAGTGGCTGACCATCCCTTATCATAAGGAATGGTAAAGAATAATGAAGTATCCTTTTCCGCTCTATAGTTTGTTTTTACTGTGTTTAAATCAGTAGTTGTGGAAACGGGCTGCTCTTTTAATTTTTGAATGACATTTTGATATTGCTCAGTATTAACGGCAAAAAATTCTGGCGTATCAAAAGAAACTGTCGAATTGTCTGGGAATGTAAAGCGAATAGATACTGTTTGACTTTGACTGAAATGGCCAGCATTAAAGAAAGGAAAAACATTATTAGTTGTATAACGTTCTGTAAAGTTATTGACAGTAATGTCAACACCTGTCTGATCATCATTACTAAAATCAATCCCAGCGACATTGACATATAGTTGACTGTTAGCAGGTACATTGACAGTATAGACTACGCTAGCAAAGCTTGTATTCTGTTCTCTGTCAACATCCACAGTCACTCTGTTACCAATTTGCTTGACATTTTCATTAGTAGTTATAGCATCTACTTTGTCATAATATTTAAAATCAAAGCCAGTCAATCGATTCAAAAATTCTGTCTGATTATCTAAAGTCAAATTTGTAAACTTGACATCATGGTAAATATCATTGGTCAGAAAAGCTAAACCAAGTGCAGCATCATTTTGGTAGAGAGACATTTCTTTTTCAGTTTTTTCAGGAAGAAAACCAAATTTTTGAGGATCTGTTTCAGATAGATTGTAGCGAACACCAAAAATACTGTCCATTAAAATACTGTTGTTTTGATAACGGAGATTCAGATTTGTTCCTGCTGATTTAAAACCAAGTTTATCTAAAGTGGAACTTGCCTGAGTATTTCTGACAGATGAGAACTGGGAAATTCCATTGTAGTTGAATTTCATACTGTCATTTCCCGTTTGTGGATTCAATCTTTCAGTTCTAAAGAAGTCAATATTTTCCTTTTTGGAATAATTGACAAGCTTGTCAATCTCGTCAAGGTGGCTAGCATAAGATGAACGAGTGGCAAATACCCATTCTTTAGCAATTCCTCCAACTTGATAATAGGAATTAAGCGACAATTCAAAAGTAACAAAGAAAAGCAAGACAGGGAGAATGATTTTTGGTTGAATCGAAGATTTTGCTAAGACAAAGCTAATCAAGAGATAAGCCAGCAGAAATTCTAATGTTAGAATATAATTCTCAGGACCCAAAAAGTCATAATGTTTTCTCTGAATAAACGTCATAATGAATCCGAGGCTGAGCAAAGTGAAACTAATGGCAACATTCATTACTTTCACATCTTTCCAACGATTTAAAGTCTCAGCAGTCATATAGATAACTACCAGAGAAAATAGCCAAGAATAACGGTGAAGAAACATGTTCGGTGCATGCATTCCCTGCCAAAGCAAGTCTAAATATTGAAGATAAAAACTAGCTATAAAAATTGCAATGAGTAAAAAGTAGCAAAGTTTCACGTGAAACTTAACAGATTTTAAGGTGAAAAATAAGATAGCCAGAATCAAGGGGAAGGTTCCGACATAAATCATAGGGATAGAACCATATTTGGTTGTATCAAAACTGCCAATAAAATTTTTAGCAAACACATCTAAGAACCAACTTTTTTCTGTCAACAAGGAAGAAACTTTTGTTAAGGTTTCACCATGAGTACTTATGTCTAGGTAAGTTGGCAGAATCATGATTAGGCTAGTCAGACCTGCTAAAGCAGATACGACTGTAAAGTCAAGTAAACTTTTAATTCTATTTTTGAAATCCCAAGATAATTGAAGAAGGTACCAAAAGACCAAAAAGATTGCCATCATATATCCAAAATAATAATTTTGGATGAAGAGGATTGACAGTGTTGTAAAATATAGTACTCTGCCTTTTCCAGTTATCAACCTATGTAAACCTAGCACAATCAAAGGTGCAAGGATAAACACATCCAACCAGGTTTTAATTTCTAATTGACTGACTGAAAAACTCATTAAAGAAAATGAAGTTGAAAGAGTGATGATGAGTAAAGCTGGAATCTTTTTGAATATTCCTTTGATGCTGATAAAGGTAGAGAGTCCGATTAATCCAAACTTGATTAAGGTAAATAGATAGACGGCATCTGGCATTGATTTCAAATCAAAGAAATAAACAAAGGGAGACAAGAAGCTACCTAAATAATAACTGGATAAAGCATAGAAATTCTGCCCAAGTCCACTGGAGAAAGTATAAAAAATACTATCTGTGCCATGGAGTATATTTCTTAGGTTGGTGTCAAAAATGACATATTGATGAAAACCGTCACCAAGCAAGGGAGAGGTTTCGCTATTCCAGTAAATTCCGTACATCAAGTAGATAAAGAACATGATGAAAAATGGAAGAAAGAAGGCACAAAAATAAGGCCAATTTTTTTTAAAATATTCTTTAATGTGATTCATATTTCTTATATAGAAAGAGGCAGAAACGTTGTTTCATGCCTCTGTAAAGCTTTGTAAACGTAAATTGACAAGGAATTAATCTTTCCAAAGTTCCTTGACTTTTGCCTGAACTTCTTGATTTTCCAAGAATTCATCATAGGTTTCGTCAATGCGGTCAATCACACCATTTTTAGACAGGACAATGATATGGTTGGCCAAGGTTTGAATAAATTCATGGTCATGGCTAGCAAAAATAATGGATCCTTTGAAGTTTTTCAATCCATCATTTAAGCTGGAGATTGATTCCAAATCTAAGTGATTGGTTGGATCGTCCAAGACTAAAACGTTGGATTTAAGCAACATTAACTTAGATAGCATAACCCGAACTTTTTCTCCTCCTGACAAGACATTGACAGACTTGTTAACCTCATCTCCTGAGAAAAGCATGCGCCCAAGGAATCCTCGAAGGAAGGTGTTGTCATCCTCTTCTTTGCTAGCAAATTGACGCAGCCAGTCAAGGATTGATTCGCCACTAGCAAAGTCACGAGAATTATCTTTTGGTAGGTAAGATTGACTGGTTGTGACACCCCACTTGACAGTTCCTTCATACTCAATATCACCCATCAAGGCACGAATCAAAGCTGTTGTTTGGATATCGTTTTGGCCAATTAAAGCTGTTTTATCGCCAGGACGTAAAATGAAGTTAATATTATCAAGAATAGTTTCTCCATCTATCTTGACAGAAAGGTTTTCCACTGTCAAGAGATCATTACCGATTTCACGTTCTGCTTTAAAGCTGATAAATGGGTATTTACGGCTAGATGGAACAATTTCTTCTAACTCAATCTTGTCAAGCATCTTTTTACGAGAAGTTGCTTGTTTTGATTTTGAAGCATTGGCAGAAAAGCGAGCAACAAATTCTTGAAGTTGCTTGATTTTTTCTTCTGCTTTGGCATTTCGGTCAGCTAGAAGCTTAGCCGCTAGTTCGCTTGATTCTTTCCAGAAATCATAGTTTCCAACATAGAGTTTGATTTTTCCAAAGTCAAGGTCGGCCATATGAGTGCAGACTTTATTCAAAAAGTGACGGTCGTGGGATACAACAATAACTGTATTGTCAAAATCGATAAGAAAGTCTTCCAGCCAAGTAATAGACTGAATATCCAAACCGTTAGTTGGCTCGTCCAGAAGTAAGACATCAGGTCTACCAAAAAGGGCTTTGGCTAAGAGTACTTTGACCTTGTCTCCGTTAGAGAGCTCGCTCATATTTTGGTAGTGAAGAACTTCCGGAATATTGAGGTTTTGCAATAATTGAGAGGCTTCACTTTCAGCTTCCCAGCCACCTAGTTCAGCAAACTCACCCTCAAGCTCGGCCGCACGTACACCATCTTCATCAGAAAAATCAGGCTTCATATAAATAGCATCTTTTTCTTTCATGATGTTGTAGAGATGCTCATTTCCCATGATTACAACATCAATAGCCCGTTTTTCTTCATAGTCAAAGTGGTTCTGGCGAAGGACTGAAAGACGTTCATTTGGTCCTAGAGAAATGTGGCCTGTTGTTGGCTCGATATCGCCAGCTAAAATTTTTAAAAAGGTTGATTTTCCAGCGCCGTTAGCTCCAATCAATCCATAAGTATTTCCTTCTGTAAATTTGATGTTGACTTCATCAAACAATTTTCGGTCACTGAAACGCAGTGATACATCTGATACTGTAAGCAATGTCTTTCTCCTATATATATAATCTTCTTCATTTTACTAGAAAACAGAACTTTTTTCAAATAATTCTGAGATAAAAACTAAAAACCTGAGCAAAAAGAAAAAAGGAGAATAGAATGAACTAAGACTTTTAGGTTTTACAGCCAGAATAGTTTGTCAATTAAGTTTACAAATATTGTAAAGGGATGTCAATTAAGCTATAAAAACTGGAATTTTCGCTTTTTTCTAGAAACTTCTTTCTCATTTTCATTGAAAATGATATAATGAACTCATTATAAATTGAGGAGTAATAAATGACTAAACCAATTATTTTAACAGGAGATCGTCCGACAGGAAAATTGCATATTGGTCATTATGTAGGAAGTTTACGGAACCGCGTGCTTTTGCAGGATCAGAGTAAATATGAGATGTTCGTATTTTTGGCTGATCAGCAAGCTTTGACAGATCATGCAAAGGATCCTCAGAAAATTGTTGAGTCTATTGGTAATGTAGCTTTAGATTATCTAGCAGCTGGATTGGATCCTAAAAAAGTAACTATTTTTATTCAAAGTCAGATTCCTGAGTTGGCAGAGTTGTCAATGTATTATATGAATTTGGTGTCATTGGCTCGTCTTGAACGCAATCCTACTGTCAAGACAGAAATTGCGCAAAAAGGATTTGGGGAAAGTTTACCGACTGGATTTTTAGTTTATCCAATTTCTCAAGCAGCGGATATTACTGCTTTTAAAGCTAATTATGTACCAGTAGGACATGATCAAAAGCCTATGATTGAGCAGACTCGGGAGATTGTTCGATCCTTTAACAATGCTTATCAGACAGATGTTTTGGTAGAACCGGAAGGGATTTATCCTGAAAATGAAGCAGCTGGACGTTTGCCTGGATTGGATGGCAATGCTAAGATGTCTAAATCTCTTAATAACGGTATTTATCTGGCAGATGATATGGATATTCTGCAAAAGAAAGTTATGAGCATGTATACAGATCCTAATCATATCAGAGTTGAAGATCCTGGAAAAGTTGAGGGAAATATGGTCTTTCATTATCTGGATGTTTTTGGTCGCCCCGAAGATGCTGCTGATATTGCTGCAATGAAAGAGCATTATCAAAGAGGTGGTCTGGGAGATGTCAAAACCAAACGCTATCTGTTAGAAATTTTAGAGCGAGAGTTAGGTCCGATTCGTGAGCGTCGTGTGGAGTTTGCTAAAGATATGGATCAGGTCTATCAGATGCTGCAAGAAGGATGCGACAAGGCACGTCAAACTGCCGCTCAGACTCTTTCAGAAGTGAAGTCTGCGATGGGGATTAATTATTTTAAATAACGAATATTATTGATTATAAATCACAAAAACTATCGTTTTTAGTTTAAAAAATGATGGTTTTTATTTTTTGTGTAATAATGATTGACAATTTCCTATAGAATGGTATGATATTAACAACAAAAATACCAACTCTTATTCAAAGAAAATTGAAGTTCAAGTTTCTTTGGGTATTAGTTTAATAAAAAGGAAAAGAGGAAACTGTGGATGTCTAACTGGGACACTAAATTTTTGAAAAAAGGTTTTACCTTTGATGATGTGCTGCTGATTCCAGCTGAAAGCCATGTACTGCCCAACGATGCTGATTTGAGCACCAAGCTTGCTGAGAATTTGACCTTGAATATCCCAATCATTACTGCCGCTATGGACACTGTTACAGAGAGTCAGATGGCTATCGCTATTGCCCGTGCCGGCGGTCTTGGAGTTATCCACAAAAATATGTCTATTGAGCAACAGGCCGATGAAGTTCGAAAGGTTAAACGTTCTGAGAATGGCGTTATTATTGATCCTTTTTTCCTAACGCCAGAGCATACGATTGCTGAAGCAGATGAACTGATGGGACGTTATCGTATCAGTGGTGTTCCTGTTGTAGAAACTCTTGAAAATCGTAAGTTAGTAGGGATTCTAACTAATCGTGATTTGCGTTTTATTTCTGACTATGATCAACCTATTTCTCGTCATATGACCAGTGAGAATCTTGTAACGGCGCCTGTTGGAACAGATTTGGGAACTGCAGAGCGCATTTTGCAGGAGCACCGGATTGAAAAGTTGCCTTTGGTTGACGATAAGGGATGTCTTTCAGGTTTGATTACCATTAAAGATATTGAAAAGGTTATTGAGTTTCCAAATGCTGCTAAAGATGAGTTTGGCCGTCTCTTGGTAGCTGGTGCTGTCGGTGTTACTTCAGATACTTTTGAACGTGCGGAAGCTCTCTTTGAAGCTGGTGCAGATGCGATTGTTATTGATACTGCTCATGGCCACTCAGCTGGGGTTTTGCGCAAGATTGCTGAGATTCGTGCTCATTTCCCTGATCGCACCTTGATTGCTGGAAATATTGCAACTGCTGAAGGTGCACGCGCTCTTTATGAAGCAGGTGTGGATGTTGTTAAGGTCGGAATTGGCCCAGGTTCTATCTGTACAACCCGTGTCATTGCTGGTGTTGGCGTTCCCCAAGTAACTGCTATTTATGATGCGGCTGCTGTGGCACGTGAATATGGAAAAACCATCATTGCTGATGGTGGAATTAAGTATTCTGGAGATATTGTCAAGGCCTTGGCTGCAGGCGGAAATGCTGTTATGTTAGGTTCAATGTTTGCAGGAACAGACGAAGCGCCAGGCGAGACGGAAATCTTCCAAGGTCGGAAATTTAAGACTTATCGTGGTATGGGCTCTATTGCCGCTATGAAGAAGGGCTCTAGTGACCGTTACTTCCAAGGGTCTGTTAATGAAGCTAATAAGCTAGTTCCAGAAGGAATTGAAGGCCGTGTGGCGTACAAGGGAGCTGCTGCAGATATTGTCTTCCAGATGCTGGGTGGTATCCGCTCTGGAATGGGCTATGTTGGTGCTGCAAATCTGCAAGAACTTCACGATAATGCTCAGTTTATTGAGATGAGTGGCGCTGGATTAAAGGAAAGCCACCCTCATGATGTACAAATCACAAATGAAGCCCCTAACTATTCAGTTCAATAAAAAAAATAAAACGAGGTCGGGAATTTTTCCTAACCTCGTTTTAAATTTACGATTTAAATTGATATATATTTACAAATCAAAAGGCTATAAAAGTTGTTCTAACAACAATTCGATATAATTCGTTTACACTATAAGCAATATTCTGTAAATGAAATTTACAAAAACGTAAAGTTTGTGTAATGCTAGGATTGAGATACAATTTGTCCTTGCTGGATGGTGAAAATTTTTATATCTTGTGGAAGATTTTTTAAATGTTCTAAAGTTGTTGTAGTAATGAAAGTTTGAATATCCTGAGAGATAGTTTCTAATAATTTTAGTTGACGGTTATTGTCAAGTTCGCTCATTACATCGTCAAGCAACAAAATAGGCGTTTCCTTCGTAATGCTTTCTATTAACTTGATTTCAGCTAGTTTCAGTGATAAAACAAGACTGCGATGCTGACCTTGGCTACCAAAGTTGGCATCCATCTGGTTGATAAAAAAAGCAATATCGTCACGATGAGGACCAACACCTGTATTTTTTTTGAATAGGTCGCGTTTACGGCTGCTTATTAAGGAAGAGCGGTAAGTTTCTTCTAAATTGTCAATTTGGTGTAAAGGAATAGATGACAGATACTTGACAGTCAATTTTTCCAAATTTTGAGAGATGTCCCAGTGCTTGTCTTGGGCAAAGCTTTCTAATTTTTGCAAAAAATCCAACCGATGTCTAATTACACGACAGCCATAGTCAACCAGCTGCTCATCAAGGACAGTCAAGAAGGTTTCATCAACTTTATCATTAGCTTTCAGATAGGCATTGCGTTGTTTGAGGACATGGTTGTAATTGGATAAATCTGACAGATAGACTGGCTTGATTTGTCCGAGTTCAATGTCTATAAATTTACGGCGTAGACTGGGAGAACCTTTAATCAGCTGTAAATCTTCAGGAGCAAACAGGACAACATTCATAGTTCCAATGTAGTCTGATAATTTACTTTGTTTCAAGTGGTTGACTTTTGTGATGCGACCTTTTGGTGTCAAGTTAATGTCAAGGGGAACTTTACCAGTCTTTTTTTCTAAGATACCAGAAACAAGGAGGTCATTTTCTGTAAAATGAATCAGATCCTTATCTGAGCGTGTACGGTGGCTTCTTGTCAAGGCTAGGAAATAAATAGCTTCTAAAATATTGGTTTTACCTTGTGCGTTCTGGCCTAGAAAGACATTTAAGCCAGGATGGAAGTCAATATCAGCTTCCTGATAATTTCGGAAATGCTTGATTTTTAATGATTGCAGCCACATGATTAGATACCAGGGAAGCGAACAGGGCTTTTAGTAGTTTTCTGCTTTTTAGGTACCCCTGTATTCCTACGCTTTTCTTTTTTAGAAGTCTGCGCTTTTTTTAAATCCTTGTTCATGGCTTTGACAAGTTCAGCAACTCGTTTTTTTTCTGCGATTTCTTTTTGGTGTTGCAGAATTTCTTCTTGACTAGGACCTGTCAGATTAATTTCAATTCCTTGCTTGGGAAGGGAAATCGTGTCATTGACACGGAGTTTTTTTCCCCGGCGGTTTTCTCGCTCACCGTTAAAAAGAACTGGATATTCACTTAGAAATGTTTTAATTGCTCCGCCGCTTTGGATAATTCCTGTTTCTTTTAAAAGTGCTTGTAGCGTGATGTAGTCATCAAATAATTTATATTCCATATTTCACCTCAACCCTGTCATTATACCATATTTGTTAGTAAAAAGTGCTGAGGTGCTTTGGATAAAAGTGGAAATTTTCTCCTGTTATCAGAAAACGTTTTAATCAGCAAAAAGCTTGGTAGAACAAACAAATCAGAGGCATTTCATGATATAATAGTAGTCTATATTATTCAGTATGAGGGGCGTCATGGAAATCACTAAAGGAGTTCGTCTCCATTTTATTCAATCAGAAAAATTTAAAACAAACAAAATTAAGATTCGTTTTTCAGCGCCTATGTCCAAAGAAACAGTAGCTGGTCGGGTTTTAACAGCCAGCATGCTAGAAACTGTCAATGCTGTTTATCCTACTTCGCAGGCCTTCAGAGAACGTTTGGCCAATTTGTATGGAGCTGATTATTCTACGAGTCTTTCAAGGAGAGGATTGGTCCATTATTTAGATATCAATCTTTCTTTTGTGCGGGATAAATTTTTGAGTCGCAAGAATGTCCTGACAGATGCCATGCTTGATTTTTTGAAAGCCAGCTTGTTTTCTCCATTGGTAAGTCAGGACGCTTTTGATGAATCTGCTTTTGAAATTGAGAAGAAAAATATCTTGAATGATTTGGAAGCAGAAATTGAGAATCATTTTTATCATGCTCATCGAGAATTAGACAAACTCTTTTATGAAGAAGAGGAAATGCAGATGCCTCGTGTTGGGACGATTGAATTAATCCAGAAAGAGACAGCTGCAAGCAGTTTTGCTGCTTTTCAGCAGATGCTTCAGGAAAATCAGATTGACTTTTTCTTTATTGGGGACTTTAATGAAGTGGCTGTTCGGGAGAAAATTCAATCTTTCAATTTTGCGCCTCGCCAGCAAGAACTTCAGTTAGTTTATCAGCAAGAATATTCCAATGTTTTGCGAGAAGGACTGGAGCAGAAAGATGTCCATCAGTCAATTATTGAGTTGGCCTATCACTTCCCTATTCAGTACGGAGAGAGCGAGCACCTGCCTTTGGTCGTTTTAAATGCTTTGCTAGGCGGCTTTGCCCATTCGAAATTATTTGTCAATGTTCGTGAAAAGGAAGGGCTGGCTTATACAATTTCTAGCAATTTTGATATTTTTTCAGGAATGATGCGAATTTATGCTGGTATTGACCGCAGCAATCGGACCAGAACAATTGCTTTAATCAACCGACAGATTCTTGATTTGAAGCGCGGGAATTTTAGTCAGGAAGAACTGAATCAAACCAAGAAAATGCTGAGAAATTCAGTATTGTTAGCTCAGGATCGACAGAATACAATCTTAGAGAGAGCTTATATGTCTTCTGTTTTAGGGAACAAATTCTTATCTCTTGAAGCTTGGCTGGAAGCTTTGGAACAGGTTCGTAAGGATGATATTATCAAGGCAGCTGGTCAGTTGAAATTACAAGCTATTTACTTTATGGAAGGAAAATAATGCAGGGAGAAGTGCTAGAAAAAATCAATTATTCAGCAGTAGGAGAAACTGTCTATCAGACAGTATTAGCAAACGGTTTGCGTGTTTTTCTTCTGCCTAAAAATGATTTTAATGAAACTTATGGGATTATCTCAACTAATTTTGGTTCAGTGGATACTGGGATTGTTTCACGTGAAACCAAGCAGGTCACTCAATATCCGGCTGGAATAGCTCATTTTTTGGAACATAAGCTTTTTGAAGGCTCGCAGGGAAAAGATTTGCTGCTGGAATTTACTAAGCTAGGGGCTGAGAGTAATGCCTTCACAAGCTTTACTCGGACTAGCTATCTATTTTCTGCAACGGATAATATTTCAGAAAATCTACAGCTTTTGCAAGAACTGGTTCATCGGGCTGATTTCACAAAAGAATCCATTTTGCGAGAACAGGATATTATTGGCCAAGAAATTGAAATGTATCAGGATAATCCAGATTATCGTCTCTTTTTTGGAGCCTTGGCCAATCTCTATCCTCAAACACCTCTGTCAGAAGACATTGCAGGAACGAAAGAGTCCATCTCTGAGATTACCGTCGAAAATTTGAAGGAAAATTTCAAGAACTTTTATCATCCTTCTAATATGACTTTGTTTGTGATTGGTAATTTTGATTTGAAACAGATAGCTGCTGAGATTGCAGAACAGCAGGAAAAACTAGTTTTTGCAGGGAACTCTGAACCCATTGAAAAAATTCCTGTTAGCCTTCACCCAGTGGTATCAACGGATACCTACCGAATGGAGGTGGCTAGTCCAAAACTGGCAGTTGGGATTCGAGGTACAGATTTTGTTGATAAATCGGAGTTGTATCGCTATAAAATCACTTTGAAACTCTTATTTGCCATGATGTTTGGCTGGACTTCCAAGCGTTTCCAATCCCTCTATGAAAGTGGGAAAATGGATAATTCTTTAACGCTGGAAGTGGAAGTAGAAAAAGATTTTCACTTTGTCATGCTGACGATGGATACTCAGGAACCGGTGGGACTTTCTCATCAATTTCGTTCAGCCATCAAGAATTTTGACAAGGATCCAGATGTGACAGAAGAGCATTTGGATACGATTAAAAGTGAGATGTTTGGTGATTTTCTGCATGGTTTAAACTCGCTTGAGTATATTGCAACCCAATATGAACCGCATTTGACGGGTGAGAATCTGTTTGATTTGCCGAAAATTTTACAGGACATCAGCCTGAATGATGTGATAAAACTAGGTCATCGATTTATCGATCAGTGTGATATGACAGATTTTACTATTTTTCCAAAATAATTCCAGAATCGTTTTTAAAATTTTGTTAAAATAGTGAAGAATAGAAATAAGGGAAAAGTACGTATGAGAAAAAAAACGATAGGAGAAGTGTTGAAGCTTGCCCGGACCAATCAAGGGCTGAGCTTAGAGGAATTGTCAAAAAAGACAGATATCCAGCAGGATTTGCTGGAAGCGCTGGAACGAAATGACTATGATTTGCTTCCTAGTCCTTTCTATGCACGTAGCTTCTTGCGGAAATATGCTTGGGCTGTAGATTTGGATGAATCCATTATTTTGGAGGCTTACGAAGCTGGTGAGATGATAGTTTTTGATGAAGTGGCACTGGCAGCAGATGAGGAATTCAGGAGCAGAAAAAATAAAAATAAAAGCTCTTTTCTGCCCTTGTTCTATTTTCTCTTGTTGGCTTCAGCTATTGCTGCTTTCGTGGCATACTATATCTGGAGCTATGCTCACACTAATTCGGTAAGTTTCAAAGCATCTAACAGCAATTATAGTCTGGTTTCCTCTACAAGCACTAACAGTCAGATGGCTTCCTTTTCTTCGGCTGATTCTAAGTCAGTTTCTTCCTCGGCTAGTAAGTTGACAGTTGGTGGAAGCGGAGATAATTTGATTGCTGAGTATAGCGGAGCAAGTCAGCCTGTCAAAGTGACCGTTTCTGTGGAGCAAACGACCAATTTGGTAAGCATAAGCGATTCAGAACTAGCCGAAGGTATCACCTTATCTCCTGAAAAATCAAGCCAGACGGTTGCTCTTGAGCCAGGCAATAAGTATCTTATTACGTTAGCACCTGTTAAAGGGGCAACTGTAACGATAGAGGGACAAAAACTAGATACTTCGGCTTTGACTAGTGATAGTGGAACCATTAGTTTGAACATTACGAAAGGATAGAAACGAAGGGAATCCCATGAAAAAAGAAAATATTCCAAACGCCTTAACTCTTGTCAGGATTGCTTTAATCCCTGTATTTGTTGTGATTTTAACATTCGGTCATTCTTCCATCATGCATATTTTGGCAGCTTTTATCTTTGCTTTTGCTAGTATAACTGATTATCTAGATGGTTATTTGGCTCGAAAGTGGGAAGTGGTAACAAATTTTGGTAAATTTGCTGATCCCATGGCTGATAAGCTTTTAGTGATGTCTGCCTTTATCATGTTGATTGAGATGAAAATGGCTCCTGCCTGGGTTGTGGCTATTATTATTTGCCGGGAATTGGCAGTAACAGGTCTACGCTTGCTTTTAGTGGAAACAGGCGGTACAGTCTTGGCGGCTGCTATGCCTGGTAAAATCAAGACCTTCACGCAGATGTTTGCTATTATTTTTCTACTGATTCATTGGACTCTCTTAGGGCAAATCCTTCTGTATATCGCTTTAATCTTTACGATTTATTCTGGATATGACTACTTCAAGGGAAGTGCCTATCTCTTTAAAGATACCTTTAAATAATATGGAAAATATCATCGAAGTAAGAAATCTTAAGTACAAATACGATAGTGAGTCTGAGAATTACACTTTAAACGATGTCTCCTTTCAGGTAAAAAAAGGAGAATGGCTGTCTATTGTCGGTCATAATGGCAGTGGAAAATCAACCACTGTTCGTTTGATTGACGGTCTTTTAGAAGCGGAAAGCGGAGATATTATTATCTCAGGCGATAAGCTAACAGCTGAAAACGTCTGGGAAAAGCGTCGACAGATTGGTATGGTATTCCAAAATCCAGATAATCAGTTTGTTGGAGCAACTGTAGAAGACGATGTAGCCTTTGGTTTGGAAAATCAAGGGTTGGACTATAATCTGATGGTAGAGCGAGTCCAGCAGGCATTAGAGCTTGTCGGCATGCAGGATTTTAAGGAGCGTGAACCAGCTCGTCTTTCTGGAGGCCAGAAACAGCGGGTAGCTGTTGCAGGTGTAGTAGCTCTGAGACCGGATATTATTATTTTGGATGAAGCAACTAGCATGCTAGATCCAGAGGGACGTTTGGATCTTATCCAGACCGTGAAAAAAATTAAAGATAGTAATCAGCTGACCGTCATTTCTATCACTCATGACCTGGATGAAATAGCCTTAAGCGACCGTGTTTTGGTCATGAAAGAGGGGCAGGTTGAATCTACCGCTACCCCGAGAGAACTTTTTTCTCGAGAAGATTTAGAAGAGCTAGGATTGGATCAGCCATTTGTTAATCAGGTAAAGGTGGCTTTGCGTCAGTCAGGGCTTTCTCTGCCAGACTCTTACTTAACAGAAAAAGAATTGCAGGATCAACTATGGGCATTACTCTCAAAAATGTAAGTTATACTTATCAAGCTGGCACCCCTTTTGAGGGACCAGCGCTTTTTGGGGTGGATTTGGAGATAAAATCCGGCAGCTATACCGCTCTTATCGGCCATACAGGCAGCGGTAAGTCAACCATTCTCCAGCTTTTAAATGGCTTGCTGGTTCCCAATCAGGGCAGTGTTGAAGTAGGCAGTACAGTCATCACAGCTGATTCTGTCAATAAAGATATTAAACAGGTGCGCAAGAAGGTCGGTCTAGTCTTTCAATTTCCGGAAAGTCAAGTTTTTGATGAAACAGTTTTGAAAGATGTGGCTTTTGGTCCTCAGAATTTTGGTGTTTCCAAGGAAGAAGCGGAAGCTTTGGCGCGTGAAAAGCTGCATTTGGTTGGGATTTCTGAGGATTTGTTCAATCGCAGTCCTTTCGAACTTTCTGGTGGCCAGATGCGTAGGGTAGCCATCGCTGGTATACTGGCCATGGAGCCCGATATCTTGGTTTTGGACGAGCCGACAGCAGGACTTGATCCATCCGGTCGAAAAGAACTGATGAGGCTCTTTGAAGAGCTGCATCGTGCCGGTATGACCATTGTTTTGGTAACTCACCTAATGGATGATGTAGCCAACTTTGCTGATACAGTCTATGTTTTAGATAAGGGCAGAGTAGTCAAGAGCGGTCAGCCTGCTCAGGTCTTTCAGGATTTGGATTTTATGGAGAGTATTCAATTGGGTGTTCCTAAGATTACAAAATTTGCTCACGAATTGGCGGAGAAAGGGATGAATTTCTCGCATTATCCTATTACAATTGAAGAATTCAAGGAGATCTTGCATGGATAAGTTGATTTTAGGTCGCTATATTCCCGGAAATTCAATCATCCATCGTTTGGATCCGCGGAGCAAGTTGCTGGCGATGTTTCTTTTTATTCTATTAATTTTCTGGGCCAATAATCTTGTGACCAATCTGCTGCTGTTTTTTTTCGTTTTTAGTTTGGTCTTGCTGTCCAAGGTTCCTTTGAAGTTCTTTTTAAAGGGTATCCAGTCCATGGTTTTTATCATAGCTTTTACCACCTTGTTCCAGCTGTTTTTGACCTCGGGAGGCGCAACAATTTTTCAGTTCGCTTTTATCAGAATTACAGAAGCAGGACTGTCACAGGCTGGCATTATTTTTAGCCGCTTTATTCTGATTATTTTCTTTTCTACTCTTCTGACTCTGACAACGACGCCCTTAAGCTTGTCCGATGCGGTTGAGTCTTTGCTGAAACCTCTGAAGGTTTTCAAGGTGCCAGCACATGAGATTGGCCTGATGCTCTCTATGAGCCTGCGCTTCGTTCCAACTTTAATGGATGATACTACTCGGATTATGAACGCCCAGAGGGCGCGTGGTGTTGACTTTGGAGAGGGAAAACTTGTCCAAAAGGTTAAATCTATTATTCCCATTCTAATCCCTTTGTTTGCTTCTAGTTTTAAAAGGGCAGATGCTCTAGCTATTGCCATGGAAGCACGCGGCTATAATGGAGGTGAAGGTCGGACACGTTTTCGCCGCTTAGCCTGGAAAAGAAATGACAGCTTGGCTATTATTAGCTTACTCATATTAGGTATTCTACTTTATATATTGAAAAACTGACCTGCTGTTTAAAGTGTTTTTAGAGAATAGTATAAGTTAAACTTGTCTATTTTTTGCTTGGTCAAAGAAAATATTTGACAAAAAAGCTCTAAAAGTCTGTTTTTAACGTCTAAACTAAATGTTCTTGTAACGTTTGACTTGGTAATGTAACTTTTTGGTAATATTTTATGTGTAAGATAGTATTATCACCGAAAGGAGAATTACTTTTTAATGAACAAAAAAACAGCAAAATGGACTTTAACAGGTGCAGTCGCTGCAGCGGCTTTCTTGGTTTCAGGTATTGCGAATGCTGAGACCTATACAGTTGAAGCCGGTGATACTTTATCAGCTATTGCTAACGAAAAAAATACAACTCTTGAGAAATTAGTAGAGTTAAACAAGATTGCAGATCCAAATCACATCCGTGTTGGTCAAATTTTGGAACTTGGAAATAGTGCCAAAACGTCTGAAACAAGCGTAGCAGCAACTGCAACTCCCGTAAATAATTATGCAGCACCTGCAGCAACAGCTAATTCAGCAGCAACTTCAGGAGGCCTTGTACTTAGCAATGGTAATACCGCTGGTGCAACTGGTTCTTATGCAGCATCACGTATGGCAGAAATGACTGGTGTTCCTGCATCAACTTGGGAAGCTATTATTGCCCGTGAATCAAATGGTCAAGTAGATGCCTACAACGCATCTGGTGCTAGTGGTCTTTTCCAAACGATGCCAGGTTGGGGATCAACAGCTACTGTTGATGATCAAATTCAAGCAGCATATAGTGCCTACAGTGCTCAAGGACTTTCAGCTTGGGGTTACTAATATAAAAATAAAAAAACCACAGAAACTCTGTGGTTTTTTGGTTTACAAAAAATTGACAATTTATAAGCAGAAAATGATAGTGTAGATAAAGATTTAAAGGTTACAAACTTATCTGGATTGACAGATGTGTAAAGTTATGAAAAGTGTTCGTTCAATATTTTTAAAATGTAGTTGGGGGAATTAGCCAGCAAATCTGCTCCATTTTCTAGTAACTCTTCTTTACTGCCAAAGCCCCAAAGGACTCCTAGAGTTGAGATCCCCACTTCTTTACCGCCAATTATATCAAACTTTGTATCACCTATAATTATGGTTTCTTCTGGATTTGCATCTAGTGTTTGCAGAGCTCGACGCAGAACATCTGCTTTGTGAAATGAATCTGGCAGTGAGCCAAAAATATCATCAAATTGGTCAGAGATAGCTAGATTTGCTAATAAATCTTGTGCTGTGGGTTGATTTTTACTCGTTGTTACATAAATCTGATAGCCGGCTTCTTTTAACTGTTTCAGCAATTCTGGTATCCCCTCATAGAGGCGGACGCCCCAGATGCCTTTTTCCTTATAGAAGCTGCGATAATAGTTAATTGCTTCTGGAACTTGGCTTTCTTCAAGAACAGAAGCGAAGCTTACTTCCAGAGGAGGACCCATAAAACTTTTTATAATACTTTCTTCAGGGCACACTTTTCCAAGTTGTTTGAAGCTGTATTCAAAGGATTCTTGGATGCCCTTTGAACTGTCAACTAAAGTTCCATCCAAATCAAAGAAGATATATTTTAAATGGCTCATCTTGTCTCCTTGTTTACTATCTAGTAAATCTACTTGACAAATTTGTCAAGGTTATTCTCCAAAGATTTCTTTTGAAAGTCTGCGACCTGTAGGTGTTGTAGCTAGACCGCCTTCAGCTGTTTCTCTGAAAGCAGTAGGCAGACTTGACCCGACTTGATACATAGCGTCAATGACTTCGTCAACAGGGATTTTAGACTCGATTCCTGCAAGAGCCATATCGGCTGCAATAAATGCGTAACTGGCTCCCATAGCATTTCGCTTGACACAAGGCACTTCCACCAGACCAGCTACTGGATCACAAATCAAGCCCAGCATGTTTTTAATAACAAAACAAATAGCTTGACTGGCTTGAAAAGGTGAACCTCCAGCAGCCAGAACTAAAGCAGCTGCACTCATAGCTGAAGCGGAGCCAACCTCAGCTTGACAGCCACCTTCAGCTCCCGAAATTGAGGCGTTATTAGCAATGACTAGGCCAAAAGCGCCTGCAGCTAATAGAAAGTTTAGCTGTTCTTCTTCTGAGAGGCCTAATTTTTCGATAGCTGATGTGAGGACAGCAGGCAGACAGCCAGCGCTGCCGGCAGTAGGTGTTGCACAAACCAAGCCCATTTTAGCATTATGCTCATTGACAGCAATAGCATTTTTTGCAGCAGTCAGCACAGTGTGGTCTGATAAAGCCTTTCCTGACTGGATATAATGGTCAAGTTTTGCCGCGTCTCCACCAGTCAATCCGCTTCGAGACTTGCTCTCATCGAGTCCAAGAAGGACAGAGGCTTTCATGACTTCCAGATTGCGATGCATCAACCGCAGGACTTCATCTCTTTCACGACCAGTCAATTCATACTCGGTAGCAATCATCAATTCAGCAACATTTCCTTGGTAATCCAAGTCAGCTTGCTCTACCAATTCTTTGATGGAATAAAACATATTTTCTCCTATTTAAAGAAATTCACATTATGCAGATGAGGAATATTGCGAATTTCATCGATGGCTTCCTCACAGCTGCGGCTGTCAACTTCAATAATCATAATCGCCTTTTCCCCAGCTTTCTCACGGGTGACATTCATCTGAGCTATATTGATATTGTAGCGTGACAGAGCTTCGGTGACATGGGCAATCATACCAGGGACATCCTGGTGGACAATAATGATGGTCGGAGTATTCATGCTCAGAGATACTGAAAAGCCATTCAGCTCTGTTACTTGAATGTTGCCGCCACCGATAGAGACTCCAGTCACACTGATTGTTTTATGGTCATTTTTGATTGTAATCTTTGTCGTATTTGGGTGAGGAGCATTGCTATCCTTTTGAATCGTCCAGACAATCTTGATGCCACGTTTATGGGCAATTTCAAGGCTGTTAGGAATCTCTGGATCATCTGTATCCATACCTAAAATCCCTGCTACAAGAGCTAAGTCAGTTCCGTGACCTCGGTAGGTTTTGGCAAAAGAGTTAAAGAGCTGGAATTCTACTTCCGTAGGCTCATCATTAAAAATAGAGGAGACAATTTTTCCAATACGGACTGCGCCTGCCGTATGACTGCTTGATGGCCCTATCATCACAGGTCCGATAATATCAAAAACAGATTGAAATCTTAGTGAAGTCATGATTTCTCCTTGCAGCTAATTTATTATTTTCATTATAACAAAGTTAAGGGCCTTCTGCTGATTTTTTAAATGAATTAAAAGTGGATATTATAAAATTTCGTTAGAGATTAAAGTATATGAGAAAATCAATATATTTACAACATTGTAAACATAATTTACAGTTAATAAATTTAGTTGAATTTCTGATTTGTTTTCCTAGTCCTTTCGTGCTATAATAGGGCTTGCTCAAGCGACCTTCAATCGTTGAAAGCACAGCACGACCTTCAATCGTGAAATAACGAAAAGATGGGAGAACACAATGAGTGATAACTCTAAGACTCGTGTCGTTGTTGGTATGAGCGGAGGTGTTGATTCATCAGTAACTGCCTTGCTCTTGAAAGAGCAAGGTTACGATGTAATTGGCATCTTCATGAAAAACTGGGACGACACAGATGAATTTGGTGTCTGCACAGCCACAGAAGACTACAAGGATGTAGCAGCTGTTGCAGACCAGATTGGCATTCCTTACTACTCTGTCAACTTTGAGAAAGAGTACTGGGAACGTGTTTTTGAATACTTCTTGGTGGAATACCGAGCTGGTAGGACTCCAAATCCAGATGTCATGTGTAACAAGGAAATTAAGTTTAAAGCCTTCCTTGACTATGCCTTGACACTGGGCGCTGATTACGTTGCAACAGGTCACTATGCTCAGGTGAAGAGAGACCAAGATGGTCTAGTACATATGTTACGTGGCAAGGATAACAATAAGGATCAGACTTACTTCCTAAGCCAACTGTCACAGGAACAACTGCAAAAAACCATGTTCCCTCTGGGGCATTTAGAAAAGCCAGAAGTTCGAGCAATTGCTGAAAGAGCTGGTTTAGCTACAGCCAAGAAAAAAGATTCGACAGGTATTTGCTTCATTGGTGAGAAGAATTTTAAAGAATTTCTGAGTCAATATTTACCCGCTCAGCCAGGTCGTATGATGACCTTGGAAGGCCGAGATATGGGCCAGCATGCTGGGTTGATGTATTATACTATTGGCCAGCGAGGTGGTCTTGGAATTGGTGGTCAGCATGGTGGTGATAATGAACCTTGGTTTGTAGTCGGAAAAGATCTCAGCCAAAATATTCTTTATGTCGGTCAGGGCTTTTATCATGACAATTTGATGTCAACCAGTCTTGACGCTAGTCAGGTTCATTTCACAAAAGAAATGCCAGAAGAATTTACTATGGAATGTACAGCTAAGTTCCGTTATCGTCAGCCGGATTCTAAGGTGACAGTTACTGTAAAGGGTGACAAGGCAGTTGTCAACTTCGATCAACCGCAAAGGGCTATTACTCCAGGTCAAGCAGTCGTCTTCTATGATGGAGATGAGTGCTTAGGTGGTGGCTTGATTGACAGAGCTTATAAGAATGGTCAAGTCTTGCAGTACATTTAGATTGACAATTCAACATAATTTGCTAAAATAAGATAAGCAATACCTATGATGGTCAAAGCTCATGGATGTTGCAGGCTTTTTTGTCCTGCACTTCTAGAGATTTGGCTTTTTTTTTGGTGAAAAAATGAAGGAAAAAGAAATGTCACACAATTTTACTGAAAGTTATGATATTATCGTGATTGGAGCAGGGCATGCTGGGGTTGAGGCATCGCTTGCTGCTAGTCGAATGGGTTGTAAGGTTCTTTTGGCAACCATCAATATTGAGATGCTGGCTTTTATGCCCTGTAATCCCTCTATAGGAGGCTCTGCGAAAGGCATTGTCGTCCGTGAAGTAGATGCTTTGGGCGGAGAGATGGCCAAGAATATTGACAAGAGCTATATCCAGATGAAAATGCTCAATACTGGTAAAGGACCCGCTGTTCGGGCTCTTCGGGCGCAGGCGGATAAGGAAGTCTACTCCAAAGAAATGCGGAAGACTGTCGAAAATCAAGAAAATCTGACCTTGCGGCAAACCATGATTAATGAAATCTTGGTAGAAGATGGTAAGGTAATTGGGGTTAAAACGGCAACTCATCAGGAGTATGCAGCTAAAGCTGTCATTGTTACGACTGGAACAGCTTTGCGGGGAGAAATTATCATTGGTGATCTCAAGTATTCATCTGGTCCAAACCATAGTTTAGCAGCCATTCCTTTGGCAGATAATCTGCGTGACCTAGGATTTGAAATTGGTCGTTTTAAAACTGGAACTCCTCCACGTGTTAAGGCGTCATCTATCAATTATGACGTGACCGAGATTCAGCCAGGTGATGAAAAAGCCAATCATTTCTCTTACACTTCTCGTGATGAAGACTATGTGAAAGATCAAGTGCCTTGCTGGTTGACTTATACAAATGCAGAAAGTCATGAAATTATCCAAAATAACCTGCATCGTGCTCCTATGTTTTCAGGTATCGTTAAGGGTGTGGGACCTCGCTATTGCCCGTCAATCGAGGATAAGATTGTCCGTTTTGCGGACAAGGAACGCCACCAGCTTTTCTTAGAACCTGAGGGTCGTGATACAGAAGAAGTTTATGTGCAGGGGTTGTCAACTAGTTTGCCAGAAGATGTGCAGAAGGACTTGGTTCACTCTATCAAGGGTCTAGAAAATGCCGAAATGATGCGGACAGGCTATGCCATTGAGTACGATATGGTTATGCCTCACCAGTTGCGCGCAACCTTGGAAACCAAGAAAATTTCTGGGCTCTTTACAGCAGGTCAGACCAATGGAACTTCTGGTTATGAAGAAGCCGCTGGTCAAGGGATTATTGCTGGGATTAATGCGGCCTTGAAGATCCAAGGTAAGCCAGAGTTGATTTTGAAGCGTAGTGATGGTTACATTGGAGTCATGATTGATGATTTAGTGACCAAGGGAACCGTAGAACCTTATCGCCTCTTGACTAGCCGAGCTGAGTACCGTTTGATTCTCCGCCATGACAATGCAGATATGCGTTTGACAGAGATGGGACGGGAAATTGGTCTTGTAGATGATGAGCGCTGGGCTCGTTTCGAGATTAAAAAGAATCAATTTGACAACGAGATGAAGCGTTTGGAATCGATCAAGCTAAAACCTGTCAAGGAAACAAATGCTAAGGTAGAAGCGCTAGGCTTTAAGCCTCTGACAGATGCAGTAACTGCCAAAGAATTTATGCGGCGTCCTGAAGTGTCTTACCAAGATGTAGTTCAGTTCATTGGTCCGGCGGCAGAGGAGCTTGATGAAAAGATTATCGAGCTGATTGAGACAGAGATTAAGTACGAAGGCTATATTTCCAAAGCTCTTGATCAGGTTGAAAAGATGAAGCGCATGGAAGAGAAGCGGATTCCAGCAAATATTGACTGGGATGATATTGATTCGATTGCGACAGAAGCGCGGCAAAAGTTCAAGAAAATTAATCCAGAAACGATTGGTCAGGCTAGTCGTATTTCTGGTGTCAATCCAGCAGATATTTCTATTTTGATGGTTTACCTAGAAGGCAAATCTAGAAGTATTTCTAAAAATCAAGCGAAGTAACTCTTGTAAAAGGCTGAGTTTCCTTTGGGAAGCAGCCTTTTTGTGTAAATTTACAAGGGGTTGACAAGATTGTAAACTTTGAAAGACTATTTTTCGCTTCCTTTACCATTGTTAAATGCTTTGATTATTGGGAGAAATTCGCTTTTTTCTAGGATTTATGGTAAAATGGCGGAATAAGAGGTCTATGATGAAAAAATTTCGTTTTGCCCCAATTCACTTGGCGATGGCGGGTCTAATTTCCTTTATAATCTTAGCCATCTGTCTGAGGCTTTTTGGTGATAGTTTGGCCATGCTAGCTGCTCTCATGCTTGTGCTGGCTCTTTTGATTGTGCTTTTTATCCAGCAACAGAGAGTATCCGAGCTAGATGAGATTGAGCAGATTCATTATGTCAATCATCAAGCAGAAGGAAGCCTCGCTTCCTTGCTGGATAAGATGCCAGTTGGTGTCATTAAAATCAGTGAAGATAATGGTGATGTAGAGTGGTTTAATCCCTATGCGGAACTGATTTTTACAACCGAAGATGGTGATTTTGATGCTGATATGCTCAAGAATATCATGAAGGCTGCTTATTCAGACTCTGGTCATTATGCTACGGTTGGAGACAAGAAATATTCGGTTTACTTGGACCGTGCATCCAGTGTGTTTTATTTTTTTGATGCATCCAATGAATACGAAGCCACCGTTGGTCTGGTAACAACGCGCCCTGTGATCGGGATTATCTCAGTGGATAATTATGATGATTTGGAAGATGTCGTTTCAGACACGGACATCAGCCATATCAATAGCTTTATAGCCAACTTCGTAGCAGAATTTTCTGAGCAGTTTCACATGTTTTACCGTCGGGTTGGCATGGATCGTTTCTATCTTTTTACGGATTACACGGTGCTGGAACAGCTGATGGAAAATAAATTTTCTATCATTGATCAATTCCGGACGGAAGCTAAAAATCGAGAGCTGTCGCTGACACTCAGTATGGGCTTTTCTTATGGTGATGGCAATCATGATGAAATCGGTCGGGTTGCCCTGCTTAACCTCAACTTAGCTGAAGTTCGGGGCGGGGACCAGGCTGTCGTCAAAGAAAATAACGACAACATGAACCCAATCTTCTTTGGTGGAGGAACGGCGTCAGCTGTTAAGCGCACGCGCACCCGTACTCGGGCTATGATGGCTGCAATCTCTGATAAGATTAAGAGTGTGGATCAGGTCTTTGTAGTCGGACATAAAAATCTGGATATGGATGCCTTGGGTTCTTCTCTTGGTATGCAGCTCTTTGCTAGTAATATCATTGAGAAAGCTTATGTGGTCTATGATCCGTCCCAGATGGCTTCTGACATTGAGCGCTCCATTACAAAGCTCCAGCAGGAAGGGGCTGACTATCTGGTGCCGCTTTCTGAAGCAGTAAATATGGTGACCAATCGTTCGCTCTTGATTATGGTTGACCACTCCAAGATATCTCTGACTCTGTCTAAGGATTTCTTTGATCAATTCAGTCAGATTATCGTAGTGGACCACCATCGTCGTGATGAAGACTTTCCAGAAAATGCTGTGATTGCCTATATCGAAAGTGGGGCTAGCAGTGCCAGTGAGTTGGTAACGGAGCTAATTCAGTTCCAGAATTCTAAAAAGAACCGTCTCAGCAAGATGCAAGCCAGCATTCTCATGGCGGGGATTATGCTTGACACCAAAGGATTTTCATCTCGAGTCACCAGTCGGACCTTTGATGTGGCCAGCTATCTACGAACTCGGGGCAGTGACAGTGTTGTGATTCAGGACATTTCCGCTACGAATTTTGAGGAATATCGTGCGATTAATGAGCTGATTTTAAATGGCAAGAAGATATTGCCTAATGTCATTGTAGCAGCTGGTCCAGAGGAGAACACTTACGATACAGTTGTCATCAGTAAGGCAGCTGATACCATGCTCTCTATGTCAGGAATTGAAGCTACTTTTGTCGTGAGCAAGAATACCAAAGGCTATGTGTCTATTTCGGCTCGCAGTCGAAGCAAAATCAACGTTCAGCGAATTATGGAAAAGCTGGGTGGTGGCGGTCATTTCAATCTGGCTGCAGCTCAAATTGAAGGTAAAACAGTTTCTGAGGTCCTTCAGTCGCTGAATCAAGAAATTATGGATCAAGTCATTAAAGAGGAAGTAATAATAGACGAGGAGAAAAAAGGATGAAAGTAATTTTTTTAGCAGATGTAAAAGGCAAGGGCAAAAAAGGCGAAATCAAGGAAATGCCGACTGGCTATGCTCAAAATTTTCTGATTAAGAAAAATTTAGCCAAGGAAGCAACAGCGCAGGCTATCGGAGAACTGCGCGGCAAGCAAAAGTCCGAAGAAAAAGCCCACGCAGAACTAGTGGCAGAAGCTCAAGCTATTAAAGCTAAGTTAGCAGAAGAAGCTACTCTTGTTGAATTTACTGAAAAAGTTGGTCCGGACGGCCGTACCTTTGGATCTATTACAAGTAAGAAAATATCAGAAGAGCTGCAGAAGCAGTTTGGTATCAAAATTGACAAACGTCATATTAAGGTTGACTCACCGATTCGCTCCATTGGTCTGATAGATGTTCCAGTGAAAATTTATCAGGATATAACTGGGGTGATTCGTTTGCGGGTTAAAGAAGGATAATAGTGATTTGAAGGAAGGATTTACCGATGGCAGAGATTGATGAACTCCGAGCTCAGCCTCAGGATATTTTAGCGGAGCAGTCCGTTTTAGGAGCCATTTTCATTGATGAGAGCAAACTGGTCTTTGTTCGTGAGTATATCGAGCCTGCTGACTTCTTTAAGTATGCCAATCGCTTGATTTTCAAGGCTATGATTGACTTGGCTGACCGCGGCGATGCCATTGATGCAACGACTGTTCGCAATATTTTGGACAGCCAGGGTGACTTGCAGAATATCGGCGGTCTCAGCTATTTGGTGGAAGTGGTCAATTCTGTGCCAACCTCTGCCAATGCTGAATACTATGCTAAAATCGTTGCAGAAAAGGCCATTCTAAGGCGGCTGATTTCGCGTCTGACAGAGTCTATCAATCAAGCCTACGATGGCGACCGGCTGTCAGAGGAAATTATCGCCGGAGCTGAAAAAGCTCTGATTGATGTCAGTGAAACTGCTAACCGCAGTGGCTTTAAAAATATCCGTGATGTGCTGAACCTTAACTTTGGCAATCTGGAGGCTCGGTCTCTGCAGACATCAGATATCACCGGAATTGCGACTGGCTACCGTGAGCTGGACAAGATGACGACTGGTCTCCATGAGGAAGAATTAATCATTTTGGCGGCTCGGCCAGCGGTCGGAAAGACAGCCTTTGCCCTTAATATCGCTCAGAATATCGGAACCAAGCTGGATAAGACTGTAGCTATTTTCTCTCTGGAAATGGGGGCGGAAAGCTTGGTGGACCGGATGCTGGCTTCAGAAGGGGTGATTAATTCTCATTCCATTCGTACGGGGCAACTGACAGATGAAGAGTGGCAAAAATATACCATTGCGACAGCTAATCTGGCCAATGCTAGTATCTATATCGATGATACACCAGGGATTCGGATTACAGAGATTCGCTCGCGGGCTCGAAAGCTTGCCCAAGAAACGGGTAATTTAGGGCTAGTCTTGATTGACTATCTGCAGCTGATTACGGGAACTGGCCGTGAAAACCGCCAGCAAGAGGTTTCGGAAATTTCCCGGCAGTTGAAAATCTTAGCTAAGGAGCTCAAGGTTCCGGTCATTGCGCTGAGTCAGCTCTCGCGTGGCGTGGAACAGCGGCAGGATAAGCGACCAGTGCTGTCTGATATTCGGGAATCTGGTTCCATTGAGCAGGATGCGGATATCGTTGCCTTCCTTTACCGGGATGATTATTATGATCGAGCTGGTGAGGAGGAAGAAGGCATTCCCAACAACAAGGTTGAAGTTATTATCGAGAAAAACCGGAGTGGGGCGCGTGGTACAGTAGAGTTAATTTTCCAGAAAGAGTATAATAAATTCTCAAGTATTTCCAAAAGAGAGGACGAATAAAGATGAGTGATGCATTTACAGATGTGGCAAAAATGAAAAAAATCAAAGAAGATATCAAGGCGCATGAAGGACAAATCGTCGAGATGACGCTGGAAAACGGCCGTAAGCGCCAAAAAAGTAAGCAAGGCCGTCTGATTGAAGTTTATCCGTCTTTGTTTATCGTGGAATATTCCAATGAAGGCGGTCAGCCAGGAGAAATTTCCAATACCTATGTAGAGTCTTATACTTATTCTGACATTTTGACAGAAAAGAACCTCATCCGTTATTTTGATGAATAGAAAGGTCCAGTGGGCCTTTTTACTTATATGTGAAGCAATTCCTCAGTCAAATCGATGTATATAGAGGATGATAAGCAAAGAAAACAGGTGGTCATCATGATTAAAAATTTAGTTTTTGATTTGGGCAATGTTCTGATTGAATGGAATTCTAAGAAAATCCTGACATATTTTGAACCTGAGAAAGAGCGGCGGCAGGTCCTTAGACAGGCCATTTTTGAGTCAGGTGTCTGGCATAAGACAGACAAAGGAGAGCTGAGTTTGAAAGAAGCCTGTGAGGGAGTCCAGACTCAGCTAGATGCTTCCTATCATTCTGTCGTTAAGAATATCTTTTATCATTGGTATGAGGTTGTGCATGTTTACAGTAGTTTACAGGAAAGAATTCGGCTATGGGCTAATCAGGGCTATCGAATCTATATCTTGTCAACCACTTGTGAGATTTTTTATCATATTGAAAAAGCTGGTTTGTTGCCCATTTACTCACTGGTGTCGGGCTATATCCTTTCCTCAGAGGTCGGTGTCGTCAAGCCAGATGCAGAGATTTACCAAAAGCTGTTGAAGAAATATGGTCTGGATCCAGTAGAATCCGTCTTTATTGATGATATTCAGGCTAACTTAAATACGGCAGCTGAATTGGGCTTTGAAACCATTTTATCCACAAGCGAGACAGAGAATATCAGGGCTATGGAGGGTTTGTTGGCTGCGAAGGGGAAGTTTGGCTGATTGATGATCGTTTGCTTCACTTATAGTTGAAAAGGAGTGAGTCCAAGCTCAAACCTTGACATTTGCTGATGATTGCGCTATCATAGTCCTATATATGGGAGTCTGTGTACAGTCTGAGAGGAAGTGTAAGCTTCGACCGCACCTGATCTGGGTAATGCCAGCGTAGGAATCATACCGAAAATAGTGGTATTTGTGCGCCTTTTCCATATACGGAAAAGGCCTTTTCTTTTATCATCTTTATCAATGGTGATATCTTGAAGAATAGCAGCGCTAAAATGCAGGAAGGGAGGAAAATCGTTCTAATGAAAGTACTACAAAGGCTGATGCGGCAGCAAATCGGTCTCTTAGGTATGCTGGGTGTACTTGTCATCTGGCAGGTCATGGGCTGGCTCAAGCTCTTGCCCAAGTTTATCCTGCCGACACCTCTGGAAATCGGTCAGGCCTTTATCAGAGATGCTGGATTTCTAGCAAGTCATAGCTGGGCGACCTTAAAAGTAGCCTTGCTGGGTTTAGTCTTGGGTGTCATCTTGGCCTGTATACTAGCTATACTCATGGACAGCATGAGCTGGCTCAATGATTTAATTTATCCCATGATGGTCGTGGTGCAGACGATTCCGACCATTGCTTTGGCGCCAATCTTGGTTCTCTGGCTGGGTTATGGGATTTTGCCCAAGATTGTGCTCATTATTCTGACGACGACTTTTCCGATTATCGTCAGTATTCTGGATGGTTTTCGGCATTGTGACCGAGATACTATGACTCTCTTTGAGCTTATGCAGGCCAATCGCTGGCAGATTCTTTGGCATTTTAAGATTCCAGCTAGTTTGCCCTATTTCTATGCGGGCTTGCGTGTCAGTGTTTCCTATGCCTTTATCACGACTGTGGTTTCTGAATGGCTGGGCGGTTTCGAAGGCTTGGGTGTTTATATGATTCAGTCCAAGAAACTTTTCCAGTACGATACCATGTTTGCCATTATCATATTGGTTTCGGTCATCAGTCTTCTGGGGATGAAGCTGGTGGCTGTCAGTGAAAAATATGTTATTAAGTGGAAATAGGAGCTCAGCTCTGCTATTTTTCAAAGAAAGAAAAGAGGATAATGATGAAAAAAAGTTATAAAGTCTTGTTGGCAGGTTTGGCTGCCGTATCAATCATTGGCCTAGCGGCCTGCAGCCAGTCGAAATCTACGTCTGAAAGCAAGGATAAAAAGATTGATTTTATCCTAGACTGGTCACCTAACACCAACCATACCGGCCTTTATGTGGCTCAGGAAAAGGGCTACTTCAAGGAAGCAGGCGTGGATGTGGATATCAAGTTGCCGCCTGAAGATAGCAGTTCGGATCTGATTATCAACGGCAAGGCGCCTTTTGGTATTTACTTCCAGGACTCCATGGCTAAAAAACTGGATAAGGGCGCAGAAATTACAGCAGTGGCGGCCATTGTAGAGCATAATACTTCGGGCATTATTTCCAAGAAGTCTGCAGGGATTAATGGGCCTAAGGACCTGACTGGGAAGAAATATGGTACCTGGAATGATCCAGTGGAGTTGGGCATGCTCAAAACCTTGGTTGAAAGTCAAGGCGGTCAGTTTGATGAGGTAGAAAAGGTTCCTAACAACGATTCTAACTCAATTACGCCGATTGAAAATGGCTTGTTTGATGCAGCCTGGATTTATCATGGCTGGGACGGCATCATGGCTCAAACTCAGGGCATGGACACTAATTTCTTTTATATGAAGGACTATGTCAAGGAGTTTGACTATTATTCTCCAGTGATTATTGCTAATAATGACTATCTGAAGCAGAATCCGGACGAAGCGAAAAAGGTCCTGCAGGCTATCAAGAAGGGATATCAATATGCCATGGAGCACCCTGAAGAAGCGGCGGATATTTTAATCAAGCATGCGCCAGAGTTGAAAAATAAGCGTGACTTTGTCTTGGCTTCCCAAAAATATTTGTCCGAGCAATATGCATCGGATAAGGATAAGTGGGGTCAGTTTGAGGCTAGCCGCTGGAATGCCTTTTACAAATGGGCCAAGGATAAGGGTATCGTGGACAATGACTTGAGTGACAAGGGATTTAGCAACGATTATATAAAATAATGACAGAAATTAAACTTGAAAATATAAGCTATGCTTACGATGAACAGCAGATTTTGAAAGATATCAGCCTACAGGTAGAAGCAGGCCAGATTGTAGCGATTTTGGGGCCTAGTGGAGTCGGGAAAACGACCCTCTTTAATCTAATTGCTGGGATTTTGGAGGTCCAGTCGGGCAGGATTGTCCTAGATGGGCAGGAAAATCCCAAGGGCCGGGTGAGTTATATGCTGCAGAAGGACTTACTGCTGGAGCACAAGACGGTGTTGGGCAATGTCATCTTACCCCTGCTAATCCAAAAAGTATCCAAAAAGGAAGCGACGGAGCAGGCAACTCAGATTTTGAAGGAGTTCGGGCTCTTTGATGTGGCAGATAAGTATCCACATGAGCTGAGTGGGGGGATGCGGCAGCGTGTGGCTCTGCTGCGGACCTACATGTTCGGTCACAAGCTATTTCTTCTGGACGAGGCCTTTAGTGCTCTGGATGAGCTGACAAAGATGGAGCTACACACTTGGTATCTGGATATTCACCGTAGGCTGGGTCTGACGACTCTTCTCATTACTCATAGCATCGAGGAAGCTCTGGCTCTCAGTGACCGTATCTATGTTCTGAAAAATCGGCCTGGGCAAATCGTCGCAAATCTCCAGCTGACCTGGTCAGACAGCGAGGATAAGGAACTACAGAAGCTGCGATACAAGCAAGAGATTTTGAGGATTTTGGGAGTGTGAAGCAACTGTTGGAATTCCTTTGCTTTAAAGAAACAACTTTAATCAAGCCTTTTGGCTTGATTTTTTGGATGAGGCCCTTTACTTTTGACTGTATTCATGGTACAATAGCCTTTGTGTGAAATAGCAGCAGGAAAGCATGGAGCTCGTCAACAGAACATCAGCTATAAAAGTAGCCTTAGCTGTTTGGGCGAAAATGTTCTGCACGAATCAGGGCTTTCTAAGTGACTATTTCCTCGAAAATATTTTACAGGAGGACATTTTTATGTCACGTTATACAGGACCATCTTGGAAACAAGCTCGTCGTTTGGGTCTTTCTCTTACTGGTACAGGTAAAGAATTGGCTCGCCGTAACTATGTACCTGGTCAACATGGACCAAACAACCGCAGCAAATTGTCAGAATACGGTTTGCAATTGGCTGAAAAGCAAAAACTTCGTTTCACTTACGGTGTAGGTGAAAAACAATTCCGTAACTTGTTTGTTCAAGCTTCAAAAATCAAAGAAGGAATCCTTGGTTTCAACTTCATGCTTCTCTTGGAGCGTCGCTTGGATAACGTTGTTTACCGTCTTGGTCTTGCGACTACTCGTCGTCAAGCTCGTCAATTCGTAAACCACGGTCACATCCTTGTTGACGGCAAACGCGTTGATATCCCATCATACCGCGTAACTCCAGGTCAAGTAATCTCAGTTCGTGAGAAATCATTGAAAGTGCCTGCAATCCTTGAAGCTGTTGAAGCAACTCTTGGACGTCCAGCATTCGTATCATTCGATGCTGAAAAATTAGAAGGTTCATTGACTCGCCTTCCAGAGCGCGATGAAATCAACCCAGAAATCAACGAAGCACTTATCGTTGAATTCTACAACAAAATGCTTTAATTTGTATTTGTTCAGAAGTCGGTTTCCCGGCTTCTTTTTTATATTTTCAATGAAATAATAGAGCTAATTCCTACAAAAAAATGTCAATGGCTTGAGATAGCTGTATTTGGAAATTATCTGATTTCTTTCTGCTCCTATCCAATCAGGTGAGACACTCTGTAAAGATTTTTTCCAGCTTTTTTACGGAAGATTTGCTGAAATGGTGTATAATGGGGACAAGACAGAAACAGAAAATTGTATGAAAGGAGTAGCGATGAAGGTTCTAGTGACAGGAGCGACTGGCTTTCTAGGAAAGTATGTTGTTGAAGAGCTAGCTGAACAAGGCTATCAGGTGCGGTCTTTTGGTCGTAATCTGAAGGCTGGTCGGCAGTTAGAAGGTCCTTTAGTAGAGTTTTTTGCTGGAGATTTTACCAGAGAAGAAGAAATTTTTGCAGCCTGCGAAGGAGTGGATGCAGTGGTACATGCTGGTGCCCTCTCAACGATTTGGGGACCCTGGGAGCAGTTTTATCAGACCAATGTGGTAGGAACCAAACTGGTTATGGAAGCCTGCCGACATTTTGGAGTGAAAAGACTGGTCTATATTTCCTCACCTAGTGTTTATGCTGCGGCGCGTGATCAACTTGCTATTAAAGAAGAGGCTGCTCCTCAGGAAAATGAGCTGAATTTTTATATCAAAAGTAAGCTCATGGCTGAGCGGATTGTCCGAAGCTACCCTCAAGTTCCATCAGTTATCTTGCGCCCTAGAGGGCTTTTTGGTATTGGAGATACCAGTATCTTTCCTAGGATTCTGCGCTTGAGCCAAAAACTGGCGATTCCACTCATAAGAAATGGTCAGCAAATGATGGACATGACCTGTGTGGAAAATGTGGCCTTGGCTGTTCGTCTGGCTTTGGAAATTCCAGAAGCTCAAGGACAAGTTTACAACATTACCAACGGAGAATCCCGTAGTTTCAAGGATATGCTGGATGAAGCTTTGGAAGGTTTACAGGTTCGTAAACGTTATGTTAAGTTGCCTGCTGCTTTTCTAGGTCTTCTGGCACAGGGCTTTGAAAGCTTTTATCGCTTTTTTAACATTGAAAAAGAGCCTCCTCTGACTCTTTACACTTATTACTTAATGCGTTACAGTCAAACGCTGGATATATCAGCAGCAGTAAGAGATTTGGGCTATCAACCCAAGTTGACAATCAGTGAAGGGATTGCAAAATATGTCCAACATTATCGAAAAAATTGAGTATCTTCACCCTGGGCGCTGCAGCAGTCACTTGCAGCAGATGTTTAAGGGAGTTGCCAAGAAAAAAATGATTTTTCCAGCTGGTGTTTTCCTCTTGAAGCATCGTGAGAAAGGCTATATTCTCTACGACACTGGCTATTCTCCAGCTATTCTGAAGCCCAATTTTAAATACTGGCTTTATGGTCTGGGAACGCCTGTTGATATGTCAGAAGAGGAGCGTGTAGATCGTCTGCTTGAGCAAAAAGGAATTGCGCCAGAAGATATTTCTTATGTCATCTTGTCGCACTTGCATCCAGATCACATCGGCGGAGCCGCTTTCTTTCCCAAGGCTCGCTTCATTCTGACCAAGACCGTCTTCAAAACGTATCAACATGCCAAGCTTAAGGATTTGATTTTCAAGGAATTTCTTCCGCAGGATTTTGAGAGTCGGTTGGAAGTGGTGGAACCTCAGCAGGTCCAAGCAGCATTCCTCTATCGCAAGACAGTCGACTTGTTTGGGGATGGCAGTATATATCTGGCCTCAGTTGATGGCCATGCCGCTGGTCAAGCTTGTCTCTTTTTGCCAGATTATCATCTGTTTATCGGAGCTGATTTGTGCTGGGGCGTGGATCTGTTGCCGTACACGGAGCAGATGCGTTTCTTGCCGTCACTGATCCAAGATAGCAAGGAAGAATACATAGCCGGTGTGGCACTGCTTCGGCAGTTACTTGCTGTTGGCTATCAGGTGCTAGTCAGTCATGATCCGGCTGAGAGAGCGGAGCAGATTTTGTATGAAACTAGGAACATTTCTAAAAACCTTTAGCGTCATGCGCTGGGGGTATCGATTTAAGGATCGACAGGCATTGGAACGCTATCAAGTCAAGGCTTTAGCAGCTTATCGGGAATTTTTACAGCAGGAATCGCCTTATTTTAAATCAGGCATTCCAGCAGATTTTAAGATGAGTAAGGCCTTTATGATGGAGCATTTCAATGAGCTCAATACTCAGGGACTGGATCGAGATGAGTTGCTAGCCTTGGCACTGGAGAGCGAGAGGACACGTGATTTCAGTCCCATGATAGGAGAAATTGCTGTCGGCTTGTCTTCGGGGACATCCGGTCACCGAGGCTTGTTTTTCACCACTGAAAAGGAGCGCAGTATGTGGGCGGCAGCCATCTTGGGCAAGATGCTGCCTAAAGGCAAACTCTTTGGGCACAAAATTGCCTTCTTTCTTCGGGCAGATAACCAACTCTATCAGACTGTCAATTCAGGCTTGATTTCTCTGGAGTATTTTGATACTTTTCAGGGAGCCGAAGAGCATGTAGAGCGCTTGAATGCTTACCAGCCAACAATTTTGGTAGCGCCAGCGTCAATGCTCTTGGAGTTGGCTAAACAAGTCCAGGCTGGAAATTTACAGATTGCCCCTAGCAAAGTCGTATCAGTGGCAGAAATTTTGGAAGAGCCGGATCGGCAGAGGATTCAAGCAGGATTTGGTCTGAAAAAGGTGGACCAGGTCTACCAAGCGACCGAGGGCTTTCTAGCTTGCACTTGTGTCCATGGGAATCTTCATCTAAACGAAGATATTGTCCATGTAAATAAGTGCTACTTGGACGATAGACGCTTTTATCCAATAATTACGGATTTCAAGCGGACTTCTCAGCCAATTTTTCAATATGAGCTGAATGATATCTTGGTGGAAAATCCTGAACCTTGCCCCTGCGGTTCGGTCTTTACACGGATTGATAGGATTGAGGGGCGCTCGGATGATATTTTCATTTTTGAAAATGCCGCAGGTCAGTCGGTAGAGGTCTTTCCAGACTTTATCCGCCGTTGTCTGCTCTTAGTTGATGGGATTGGAGAATATCAAGTCGCTCAGAAAAAGGACTATTCGCTGACCATTGCTATTGAACATCGCAGTCAGCAGCGAGAAGACGAGATTGTCCAGCAGTTTCAGAACTTAGCGAATGCTAAAGACTTTCTTATGCCGGCTGTTTCTTTTGAAAATTATCAGCGGGACAGAAGCCGTAAGTTGAAACGTATCTATCGGGCTTAAGAATGCTCCAAGTGGAAAAACATATGAATCAGAGGCTGAAGCGCTTTGGCAGTTTACCCAACTGCCGAGCAGCCCCAAGTCTGACTAGAAGGAGTTTAATATGACAGCAGTAAAGAATCATATAAAGATAGTTGGTTACGGTACGCATCTACCTAGAAATACCGTGACTTTTAAGGATCAGACTCGATATCGGGTGGTGGAAAATGAAGAAACCCAGCTTTCTATGGCTGTTAAGGCGATTGAAAAAGCCCTGCAGCAAGCGGGCTTGACTATCAAAGACATCGATTGTATCGTGTCAGCCAGTGCAGTGGGCGTTCAGCCTATTCCTTGTACCGCTGCCCTGATTCATGAGTTGGTAGCTAAGGGGCTGTCCATTCCAGCCATGGATATCAATACGACCTGCACCAGTTTTATCTCTGCTTTGAGCCTCATGTCTCATTTGTTGGAGGCTGGTGAGTATCAAAGGATCCTCATCGTGTCCAGTGAGGTTGGTAGTTTAGGGCTTAATCCCAATCAGAAAGAAAGTTTTGAGTTGTTCAGTGATGGTGCGGCTGCTTTGATTTTTGAAGCAACAGAGGAAGAGAGAGGGGTCATCTCCAGCCTGCAGCGGACCTGGTCTGAAGGAGCTCACGATACAGAGATTCGCGGTGGATTGACATCATTTCAGCCTAAGGAGTATTCGGACGCTACCAAGACTCACTACATGTTTGACATGAATGGTAAGAAGATTCTCTTACTCTCTGCTAGAAAAATTCCAGAAATGTTTAAAGAATTTAAAGAAAAGAGTGGCCTCAGTCTATCTGACTTGGATTATATCATTCCGCATCAGGCGAGTCGTGCCCTGCCAATGGTCATGCGCAGCTTGGGTATTCCTGATGATAAATACCTCAATATTGTGCAAGACTATGGGAATATGGTATCAGTAGCAGTGCCCTTTTCTCTCTGCTATGCTCTGGAGCGTAATCTAGTCAAGGAAGGGGACACCATCGCTCTGATGGGAACAGCAGCTGGTATGACGGTCAATATGCTGGCTATGAAACTATAATATAAGAAAAATAGGGTGTACAGAACCAAAAGAGGTTTTGTACACTCTGTTTAATTTTTCAAAATATGAAAAGAGCTGGAACCCATTGGGTTCCAACAGCTTCTTACAGCATTTTCAAAAGAAATTCTGCTATTTGTTCAGGACTTTCTTTTTTTCCTCTGGCAATCCACATCTGGCAGACTCCGAAGAAGGCATTAGCGAGAAAGACCCGGCTGTATTCTTTTTCAAAATGATTGTAAATGCGATTGCTAAAGCGTTCCTGAAGGCTATCAGCTAGCATCATCTGCAGTTTATGGCGCAGGAAATTTTGAATTTCTTTCGTTCCGTTTTCCGTCAGAAGAGCAGCTAAAAGTGGCTCTAGCTGGAGGAACTGAAAGACCTCCGTAATCGCAGTTTGAATATCCTCCTGATTGTTATCAAAAATATACCCCAGTTGATAAAAGAGGTTTTGCTGATAACGTTCAATCATATCGTACTTGTCCTTGTAGTGAGTATAGAAACTACTACGGCTGATGCCAGCAGCTTGAGCTAGCTGGACAGTAGTGATATGGTCGAAGGACTGCTGATGCAGTAGTGTAACCATGGCTCTCTCAATAATAGCCTTGGTTTTTCGGCGTTTATTGCTTTCTAACATAAAATCTCCCTTTGAGGCTAAGCCTCAGTCTGCTCTTCAAACTAATAGCTATCATAGCAAACTACTTTTTCTTTTTCTCCATGTACTATTATATCAAATGTTTTTCAAGTGGAAAAGAGTTAAATTCTGAAAATAGGCATAGATAGGCAAAATTTTATTTTATTAGGCTTCTTAGACTGGTAAAATAATAAAGCCAAGACTTAAAATAAAGTCTCGCCTTCATTTTGAGCATTATTTAAAGTAGAGGTAGTCGGGGTCAGGAGTGACGTAAAGCAACTCACCCTCTTGCGAGAAGATAATAGAAATTTGCTCATTTTTATAAGAGTAAATTGTGTAGGTGTTTTGTAATCTTGATGCTTGAGCAATGTCAACTGCACCCGCTAAGAAAGCACGCGCTTGTTCTTTGCTTATTTTTTGCTCCTGAACCAGCCTCTTCAGATTTTCTAATTCTTTGTCTTGGAATGCCTCATATTCAGAAGCGAGATCAGTGCTTACTTTCTCTGGTTCTCCCAAAATACTTTTGACTTTTTCTTGGGTATATCCTTTAAATTCAGGAATTTGAGCTTCAAAGCCGCCAGATTCATAGGATTGGTAATAAACCTTGGCATTGCCAGTCGCATAAATCTTATCATTCTAATATAATACTGATTTTCTGTGTACCTACCTATGGGAAAATACCTTTTATTTACAGATTGTTCAGAGATTAAAGACAGTAGGGCTAACTTATTCCGCTTCTCTACAATCTTTTTAAACAAAATTAGACACGGTGTCCAATTTTTAAAGAATAAACTTGTAATAATTTTCGATTGGTGTATAATCAATTTTATCGAAATTTGGACACTGTGTATAATTTTAGGAGGTAGACATGTTAAGAGAATGGAAAGCTATTTTAAAAAAGCCGACTTTTATCATTGTGATGTTAGGAGTCTCTTTGATTCCTGCCTTGTATAATGTTATTTTCCTGAGCTCCATGTGGGATCCGTATGGAAAGGTATCGGACTTGCCAGTGGCGGTCGTCAATCAGGATAAAGCTGTAACTGCTAGTGGTAAGACTTTGTCTATAGGCGAGGATGTTGTTTCCAGCCTCAAGGAAAATAAAAATCTGGATTTTCACTTTGTCAGTAAAGAAGATGCTCAAAATGGTCTGGAAAAGGGTGATTACTACATGGTTGTGACGCTTCCAAGTGATTTATCTGAACGTGCAGCCAGTATTTTGACCGATAATCCTCAGCAAATGAAGATTGACTATCAAACGTCTAGCGGCCACAGTTTTATTGCTGGTAAGATGAGTGATTCAGCAATGGCTTCTTTGAAGCAGACGGTGGCGCAAAATGTGACGGATACTTATACAAGCGCTTTATTTAAGAATATGGGAGATCTAAAGACTGGCTTGGTGAAGGCATCTGATGGTGCTCAGCAATTAGCATCTGGCAGCCAACAACTAGGTTCAGGCAGTCAGACAATTGCAGATAACTTAAGAACTCTGAATCAAGCTACGAGCAAATTATCGTCCGGTGCAGCTCAATTTAATACAGGACTACAGACTTATACTGGGAGTGTTGCACAAGTATCGTCTGGACTGGGTAGTTTGTCAAATGGGATAAACACTTATGCTAATGGTGTAAGTACTGTGGCCGCAGGTGCAAATCAGCTGTCGGGTCGATCAGCAGACTTATTGGGTGGAGTCCAACAGCTTACTCAGTCAGGAGATGGAGTTCAGGCCTTATCGACAGGTGTGACAAATCTGAATACTGGCTTGGCTACATTAAAGTCCTCGGTAGATACAACCTTAGCTAACAACCAGCAAAATGTGAATGATTTGGAAACTGGTTTGACACAGTTGAATGCTAGTATTCAAGCTGCAGCAAGTGACTCAGCTGTTTCGACAGACAGCATTGAGGCTTCACTGACTAGCATAGCAGCATCCGCTCAGGCCATTATCAATAATAATCAAGACGCCAAGGCTGCAGCTTTAGCAAGTGTCCAAGGGACCAGTGCTTATCAAGGCCTTTCTAGTGAGGCTAAGGCTGAGATTGATGCAGCAGTCGGTGCTAGTCAAGCGGGAAGTGATCAATCTGCTCAGGCAATTTTATCAGAAGTTGATACAATGAGGACTTCTCTTGAAACGATAAAAGGCGCTAGTCAAACAAAACTTAGTCAGTTAGAAGGTGCATCAAATCAAGTTCTGCCACAGGCAGCTAACATGATTAATAGCCTTTATAATGGCTTATCAACGGTGAGTACTGGCCTCGGTTCAGCAAGCGGAGGAGCCAATCAACTAGTCGCAGGTGTAGACACCCTAAATGAGAAACTAGCGACTGGCGCGACACAATTGGAACAAGGGGTGACAAGTTATACCAATGCAGTCGGTCAGCTATCTGAGGGGACATCAACTTTGGCAAGTAAGAATCCTGATTTGCTAGCAAATACAACAAAATTAGCAAACGGGGCAGCCCAATTAACAGACAAATCTCCAGAATTGACCTCTAGTTTCGGGAAATTAGCAGATGGAACCAATCAATTAGCGAGTGGCACAGAGAAGCTGACTGATGGCAGCAGTGCTTTAACAGATAATCTCTCTAAACTTACTGTGGGGACGAGCGATTTGTCCAATGGACTCGCGGATGCAGGCGATAAATTGTCGGCTGTTTCAACCAAGGAAGACAATGCAAAAACTCTGGCAGATCCTCTGACACTGAGCAAGACAGATGAGAATAAGGTAGAAAAAAACGGCATTGGGATGGCGCCTTATATGATTTCAGTAGCTTTATTTGTGGCAGCTATTTCAACTAATATCATCTTTAGTACACTTCCATCGGGTCAAGAACCTAGGACGAAACGAGATTGGCTGAAGGCCCGTATAGAGGTAAATGGAGTCATTTCTGTCGTAGCGGGTGTTTTGGTCTATGGTGCTGTGCACTTGATAGGCCTATCTGCTAACCATGAGTGGGCAACCCTTGGTTTGATTGTCCTAGCCAGCATGACCTTTATGGCTCTTGTGACGGCTTTGGTTACTTGGGATAGCAAGCTCGGCGCCTTTGCTTCTCTGATTCTTTTGCTTTTACAGCTGGCTTCTAGTGCAGGAACCTATCCATTGGAGCTGACTAGTAAGATTTTCCAAGTTATCAATCCTTGGTTGCCAATGAGCTATTCTGTATCGGGCTTACGTCAAACGATTTCCATGAATGGTCAAATTGGTAGTCAGGTACTCTTCCTTGCTTTTGTTTTAGTTCTTTTCATGGCACTTGGTACTCTGGTCTATCGAACAGATAAAAAACAGCTAGCTTAGGGTTCTTAAACTTATGAATCTGTAAAAATGTAGATGAAAAGTCTATCTGTAATTCTTTTAGTTTTTATCTCATCAACATCTCCTGAAAAGGGAGATGTTTTGTTTTCTTTAAGTTTTCTTTATCTTTCTTTTAAGTTTTCATCTTTAAAATTGCATTACATTCAAGAAAGATAGAGAGGTGAGAAGCCCATGGCAGAAAAAATTTTTCAACATCATTTTCAGCGCTTTGAAACCAAATACATCATTTCCAAGGAAACCTTGCTGGATTTATTGCTAGAGTTTGAAGGCTATCTGGTGGAGGATGAGCGAGCTTATTCGACCATTAACAATCTCTACTATGATACGCCATCTTATCAGCTTATTCGTGAGTCCTTGGAAAATCCTTGCTTTGACGAGAAAGTTCGCTTGCGAACCTATCAAGAGCATCCGACCGAGGATAGTCAAGTCTTTTTGGAAATTAAGAAAAAGACAGAGAATCTGGTCACCAAACGCCGGCTTGCAGCAGATAGATAAGGAAATGGCCTGGCTGACCCAGCATTTTGGCAACATTCAGCCCATGATGTATATCGGCTACAATCGTTATGCGATGAAGGGGATTGAGGACGAGCGAATTCGGATTACCTTTGATCACGAGCTGACCTACCGTCCTTATGATCTGAGTCTCTTGGCCGGTCGCCATGGAGATCATCTCCTGCCAGCCAATCACGTTATCATGGAAGTTAAGGTTCCAGAAGCTTGTCCGCTATGGTTGAGCGAGATCATGGATCGCTACCAGCTGTCTCCAAGATCTTTCTCCAAATATGGCTTTGCCTATAAAAAAGCAAACTGTATCAGCAGTAAATAAAATAGATAGGAAAAGAAAAATGAAACAATCAAAATCAACTCTTAAAAAAATTAAATTGATGATTCCACTGGTCTTGATGACAGCAGTGCTAGGAGCATGCAGCTCAAACGCCAGCAGTTTTACAACTTCAAGCACTACCCAGGCTGCTAACGCTACAAGCACCAGTCAGACTAAGACCAATCCTTCTGATTACTTTGCCTCAGAGGATTCGGACGCTTCTTATGATGAGTCCAAGGCGACAACCATCAGCCTGAGTGGATCTAGTGCTAAGACCTCTGGTGACGGAGCTAGTGTCTCCGGCTCGACTGTTACAATCTCAAAGGCTGGAACTTATGTCGTTTCCGGAACGAGTGAAAATGTGCAGATTGTTGTCAAAGCAGGTGATAGCGACAAGGTCCAAATCGTCCTAAATGGTGTAACCATGAGCGGGACAGACGCAGCTATTCTAGTAGAAAATGCGGGTAAAACAAGCCTAACTCTGGCTGACGGCAGCCAAAACACAATCTCAGATTCATCAAATCACAGTAATACGGATGCAGATGCAGCTATCTATAGTAACTCCGACCTGACTCTCAAGGGATCTGGAAGTCTGACAGTTGACGGCAAGTATGAAACAGCGATTAAGTCTGAGCAGACCTTGCGGGTAACAGGTGGAAATTATACACTCAAGGCAGCTAAGAATGGTCTGTCTGCAGCTTCAGCCATTAATATCAAGGACGCTACTATTGATATCACAGCGACAGAAGATGCCATCCATGCAGACAATGATGAAGATACTTCTCTGGGGAATCTCTATATCCAGTCCGGCACCATCACGATTAGTGCTGGTGATGATGGTCTACACGCTAGCAATATCGCTTTGATTGATGGTGGGACGATTACAGTTTCCAAGAGTGTAGAAGCTCTGGAGGGAACCAATGTCACCATTAACGGCGGTAAGCTGGACCTTTATGCGACAGATGATGGTATCAATGCAGCTAGTGATGTAACCGGAGCTGATATCTTTATCAAGATTACTGGTGGCGATATCAAGGTCGAGGTCGGTGAAGGTGATACAGACGCTATCGACTCCAACGGCGATGTCATTATGTCAGGAGGAAATTTAGACATTACTTCTACGGTATCTGCCTTTGACTTTGATGGAACGGCTACCTATACTGGCGGTACCATCACGGTCAATGGTGAAAGCCGAACAGAAATCACAGCAGACGGACCTGGCGCTGGTGGACCTGGTGGCGGCGGTGCCCCAGGCGGAAAAGGTGGTTTTGGTGGACGATAAGAAAGCCAGCAAGATAACAATGAAATAGTGTCTAATGAAAAAGAAGAATCCTCATTCCAGCTGGAATGAGGATTTCTTGCTATTCATCAATTCTGATAGATAATTTCTCCGTATCCACGGTCACTTGAGCACCGATGGTAATGGTAAAAAGTGGCTGAGTATGGGCAAAGTCCAAGTCATAGAGGACGGGAATCGTCTTTAGAATTGGATGTTTGTCCAAGATATAAAGGAGCAACTCCTCTGTCATCTGGCATTCTTTTGGAAAGCGGCCGATGAGCAGGGCCTGCGGGTTAGGATAGGCCTGAAGGAGGGCAGCTAGATTGCGGTCAAACTCCACATAATCATCTTCCTCCGCCTCTTCAACAAAGAGGACATAGTTTTCATCTGTTGGGGCATAGGGGGTGCCACGTAGGAGTGAGAAAGTGGAAAGATTGCCGCCGATAACAGTGGCTTGGGCTTTACCATGGTTGTAGACTTTCCACTCTGTCTTATGAAAGGTCAGTGGGGCATCGGGCAGATACCAAGCATTGTCGCCCCATTTTTCACTAGGAGTCAATTCATAAGAAGTCTGGCTGATGGCCTTGAGCCAGCTCTCGGTCTGATATTCCTGCAGGGCTTCCATCTTAAAGCTGGAGTAGGAAGGTCCCATGTAGGTTTTCATTCCGGTCTTGCTATAGATAGCGTTGAGCAAGGCTGTTGTGTCTGAGTAGCCGCAGAAAATCTTAGGATTTCTAGCAATCAACTCAAAGTCCAGATAGGGCAGGAGTTCATTGCAGTTGAAACCGCCGATAGTGGCCAGAATAGCATCAACGGAGTCATCCGAAAAGGCAGCATGGATGTCTGCCACCCGGCTTTCGATGGCGGCAGAGCCTAGAATATCATTTTCCAGATAATGCTCCGAAAAAGACACGATAAAACCCAGCTTTTCCAAGCGCTCCTTGGCGGCTAGATTGGCCTCAAAGCCACCGATGTGTTCGATTGATGCCGAAGGGCTGACGACCCGAATGTGCATACCAGGTGCGAGTTTTTTCATAGGGACCTCCTTATGATAAATTTTTATAGAATATCATAGCACAAAGGCCAAGACCTGTAAAGCAATCTTAGGGCATTGCGGGAATTTTTATCAAAAAAAGGGAGCCGCTGAAGACTCCCTAATTGTATATATTCTTTTCTATGATTTATTCGCTGAGCTTAATGCTACCGCTTTCGACGCTGGCAGTAAGTGTAGTTGTCGGATTTTCGACTTTACGGATGGCAGAGCCGCCAAGTTCATGGCCTTTGGAGTGCTCTACACTTATACTACTAGGGATGTCAATTTCACCTAGATCCGTTTTCAGATCAAAGGATAGCTGCGACAAACTGCCAGAAACCAGATGCAGATTAATATCGCCCAGTTGGTTAGTGATAGAGATTGTACCAGCTAATTCCAACTGTTCAGAGTTCAGTGAGCCGCTTGAGATTTTCAGAGTGCTGTCGGAGATTTTGCTCGAGTTTAGATTGACCTCTCCCAGAGAGTTTGATATTTCGCCAGATGCGAACTGGCTGTTGCTCAGAGTGATGGTACCCGAAGAATCAATGATTTTTCCAGAGCTAATCTGACTGTTATTGATGGTAATCTCTCCCAGAGAGTTCTTAAATTTACCAGATGCGAATTGGCCATCATTCACAGTCAACGAGCCCTGAGATAGAGAGAAGTCAGCATTTTTGGCTGATAGATTGGACAGCGTAACATCTCCTAATGACGAACTGCCGCTGAATGTCTCAAGCTTGGTCCCCTTGGGCAGGGAAAGCTCCACAGTACGCTTCTCCTGAGATTCTTGGTCAAATAAGCTGAGTAAGGAGCGGATGCCAGTGCTTATGTGGAAGGAGTCTGCACCATCTTCCTTGATGTTTAAGTTTCCATTTTCAGAACTTGTTGTTATTTTTCCAAGCATGCTGCCGCCAATCTGATAGTTGCCGTCTCTTTGGTAATAGGTCAAGTGAGCCTTGTCATCAGGAGATTCGCTGATGACGAGGTTTCTAGCTGCTAAGTTGATATTTAGGGAAGAAAGATCAGAGAAACTTTCTTCTTTTTTCGTTAGTTTTACCTTGCTTTTGGTAGAATTGACCAAGTCATTGACACCGCCTGTAATGGAGCCGATAGTTGTCAGGGCTCCACCAAAGAGGCAGGCTAAAATAGCTGCAGATAAAAGAGGTTTTTTCAATTTGATGTTAGCCATGACGTGTTCCTTTCTTTGCGAAAAGTTGAGCTAGTTTGACAAAGCCAGCCTTGCCAAACTGAGTAACAGGAGAAATGCCTGCGTAGAAGATGCCAGACAGTCCCAGAGCTAGAACACTGAGCCCCAGAGTGAACAGGAAGGCCGGGATAGATGTCGTCAGTCCCACTGTCAAAGTGTCCCAGATCAGGCTGATACCAAAGATAAAGAAGGCAAAGGCACCTATAGCCATGACGAGAGCAAAGATAAAGACTAAGAGGAAGAAAACAAAAGTCAAAAGGGCTGCTACTATAAAGAGCGGAATAGCCAAGGGTGCTGCCAAAATGGATAGGATAGCAATCTGGACGATGTTCTTAGTGTTTTTTGATGAACTGCTGTCTTGATTATCTTCCTCGACTTTTTTGTCCAAAAGATTCAACATAATCTCGTGGGCCGCTTCCTTAGGGCTGCCCAAATCAGCAATAGCGGCTGCCTCGCCCTCTGGGCCTACCTCGTCGAAGTACTCAGTGAAGTAATCCATAGTTTCCTCATAGTCCTTGCGTGGCAGTTTTTTTAGATATTTTTCTAGCTCAGCTAGATACTCGGTTCTTGTCATGACGGATGCTCCCTTCTATGATACCGCTGATGGTCATGGTATAAGTTTGCCACTCTTCTTTGAGAGTGAGTAGATGTTCATGCCCGTAGGCAGTGAGTGAATAGTATTTTCGTTTTCGTCCTTGGTACTCCTGCGAATAAGTCGTGAGGCAGTCATTTTGCTCCAGCTTCTTCAGAATAGGGTAAAGTGTTGATTCTTTGATATTGGCAATCAGCTTGATTGTCTGGCTGATTTCATAACCGTAGGAATCGTCTTTTTCAAGGATGGCTAAGATGAGAAACTCAATCAAAGCCGATGATGTGGGGAAAGACATAGGACCACCTCCTTGTGTAAAATATTTATATATAATCTTTCTATATATAGTCTACAACCTCTTAGTGAAAAAGTCAAGCAAAATATATAAAATTTTTATATATTTTTTGAAAAAGTCTTTTAATGGCTGTTTATAAGGCACATCAAAGTACCTTTCTTCCTTACAAGAACTTTACATCTTCCTTAGCTTTTGTGTTGAAAACATCTTCCATAAAATGGTAAAATGGTGTAAGTCTAACTAAAAATATAAGAGAGATCAATGAAAAAACATCAAACCCTATATAAGTTTTTGGGCCAAACCCTACTATATTTTGTTATCTTTCTGGCCTTGCTTTATTTCTTTAGCTATCTGGGTCAGGGTCAGGGTAGCTTTATCTATAATGAATTTTAATGTGAGAGAGTAGGAAACAATGTCAAATAAAGTGATACATGATATGATTGAAGCGATTGAGCATTTTGCTCAGGTGCAGCCGGATTTTCCGGTTTATGATATTTTAGGTCAAGTTCATACTTATGGCGATTTAAAGAAGGATTCCGATTCGTTGGCGGCTCATATTGACCGTTTGGAACTTCCTGACAAGTCTCCGGTTGTGGTCTTTGGCGGTCAGGAATACGAAATGCTGGCTACTTTTGTGGCCTTGACCAAGTCTGGTCATGCCTACATTCCTATCGACAGCCACTCAGCCTTGGAGCGCGTGGCAGCGATTGTAGAAGTTGCTGAGCCAAGCTTGATTATTGCCATCAATGATTTTCCGCTGGCAGATGTAGCTGCTCCTATTTTCAGTGCGGAGCAAGTTCAGACAGCCTTCAGAGAGGGAGCGTCCTATGAGCTTAGCCATCCGGTGCAGGGAGATGACAACTATTACATCATTTTCACATCGGGAACGACTGGCAAACCTAAGGGAGTGCAGATTTCCCACAATAATTTGCTCAGCTTTACGAATTGGATGATTACGGATAAGGAGTTTGAGACTCCGGAGCGTCCTCAAATGTTGGCTCAGCCTCCATATTCTTTTGACTTGTCAGTCATGTATTGGGCGCCGACTTTGGCCTTGGGAGGGACTCTTTTTGCCCTGCCTTCGGCTGTGACTCAGGATTTCAAGCAGCTGTTTGAGACGATTCTTAGTCTGCCTATTGCTATCTGGACTTCGACGCCTTCCTTCGCGGATATGGCCTTGCTGTCGGATGACTTTAACAGCCAGAAGCTGCCTCAGCTGACGCATTTCTACTTTGACGGCGAGGAGTTGACGGTCAAGACAGCTCAGAAGCTTCGCGATCGCTTCCCTCAAGCTCGCATTATCAATGCTTACGGTCCGACTGAGGCAACAGTGGCCCTGTCTGCGGTAGCAGTGACAGACGAGATGCTGCAGAATTGCAAGCGCCTGCCGATTGGCTATACCAAGGCGGACTCTCCGACCTTTGTCATTGACGAAGAAGGGCAGAAGGTGCCGAATGGCCAGCAGGGAGAAATCATCGTCTGCGGTCCAGCCGTATCCAAAGGCTATCTGAATAATCCTGAGAAGACAGCGGAGGCCTTCTTTGAATTTGAAGGTCTGCCAGCCTATCATACAGGAGATGTCGGCTCGATGACAGATGAAGGCTTGCTGCTCTACGGCGGCCGGATGGACTTCCAGATCAAGTTTAATGGTTTCCGTATTGAGCTGGAGGATGTGTCTCAGAATCTGAACAAATCGAAATACATTGATTCTGCAGTGGCTGTGCCCCGCTACAATAAGGACCACAAGGTCCAAAATCTGCTAGCCTATGTCATTCTCAAAGACGGTGTGGCTGAGCAGTTTGAGCGGGAAATCGATATTACCAAGGCAATCAAGGAAGATCTGCAGGATATTATGATGTCCTATATGATGCCGTCCAAGTTCCTCTATCGAGAGACCCTGCCTCTGACTCCAAATGGCAAGATTGACATCAAGGGGCTGATTAGCGAGGTCAATAAGCGATGATGGATTTCTTGAAACAGCTGCCTCACTTGGAACCCTACGGCAATCCAGTTTACTTTGTTTATATCGTTCTGGCAGTTCTGCCAATCTTTGTCGGACTTTTCTTTAAGAAACGCTTCCCCCTTTATGAAGCCTTGGTCAGCTTGGTCTTTATCGTCCTGATGCTGACAGGTCCCAGTCTGGCGCAGCTTTGTGCTTTACTGGGCTATGTCATCTGGCAGATAGTTTGGGTTTATTCATACAAGCTCTATCGCCGGTCGCGGGACAGCAAGTGGATCTTTTATCTGCATACCTTGCTGGCAGTTCTGCCGCTTGTGCTTGTCAAGGTAGAACCCGCAATCAGCGGTCATCAGTCTCTCTTTGGCTTTTTGGGGATTTCCTATCTGACCTTTCGTTCGGTAGGGATGATGATTGAGATGCGCGATGGAGTTCTGACAGAATTCACGCTCTGGGAGTTCCTGCGTTTCCTGCTCTTCATGCCGACCTTTTCGAGTGGCCCTATTGATCGTTTCAAGCGTTTCAATGAAGACTATTTGAACATTCCTGAGAGAGATGAGCTGCTGGATATGCTGGAGCAGTCTGTCAAGTATATCATGCTAGGCTTCCTTTATAAGTTTATCCTAGCACATATCTTTGGACATCTCTTGCTGGGGCATGTCAAGACCTACGCTCTCTATACCGGCGGTTTCTTTAATCTGGGAACTCTGGGCGTCATGTATGTCTTTGGTCTGGATCTCTTCTTTGACTTTGCCGGTTATTCGATGTTTGCGCTAGCTATTTCTAATCTCATGGGAATCAAGAGCCCTATCAACTTTGATAAGCCTTTTCTCTCTCGTGATTTGAAAGAATTCTGGAATCGCTGGCACATGAGTCTGTCCTTTTGGTTCCGTGATTTTGTCTTTATGCGGCTGGTCATGGTCCTGATGCGCAATAAGGTCTTTAAAAACCGCAACACGACCTCTAGTGTGGCCTATCTGATCAACATGCTGATTATGGGCTTCTGGCATGGTGTAACCTGGTATTATATCGCCTACGGTCTCTTTCATGGAGCTGGTCTAGTCGTCAATGATGCCTGGCTGCGCAAGAAGAAAACGCTAAACAAAGAGCGCAAGGCTAAGGGGCTTCCGCCTCTGCCAGACAATAAATGGAGCCAAGCGTTGGGGATTGTGGTGACCTTTCACGCAGTCATGTTCTCATTTTTGATCTTTTCTGGATTTTTAAATGAGCTTTGGTTTAAAAAATAAAAATGAATGAGGAAGAAAAATGGATATAAAAGCAGAAGTAATTGAAATTATCGAAGAACTATTTATGGAAGATGTGTCAGACATGATGGACGAGGATTTGTTTGACGCTGGTGTACTAGACAGTATGGGAACGGTCGAGCTGATTGTTGAGTTGGAAAACCGTTTTGATATCCGCGTGCCAGTGTCAGAGTTTGGCCGCGATGACTGGAACACAGCCAACAAAATCGTTGAAGGCGTAACGGAGCTTCGCAATGCTTAAACGACTCTGGCTGATTCTGGGGCCAGTTTTCTGCGCTATGGTCATGGTTGCCCTGCTCTTTTTCTTCTATCCGCTTGATAAAAAGCATGATATAGAAGCAGAGAAGCGCTCGGCAGTGACCCTGACAGCAGAAAACTTCAAGAGCCGCAGCAAGAAGGTGACAGCCTTGACCGATAAGAAGATGCGCTTTGTTCCCTTCTTTGGCTCTAGTGAATGGCTGCGCTTTGATAGCATGCATCCGGCAGTGCTGGCTGAGAAATACAACCGCTCCTATCGGCCTTATTTTCTAGGCCAGCGCGGGGCAGCATCATTTAATCAGTACTTTGGTATGCAGCAGATGTCCTCTGAGTTGGAGGGGCAAACGGCGGTCTATGTAGTGTCGCCCCAGTGGTTTACCAAGACTGGCTATGATGCTTCGGCCTTTCAGCAGTACTTCAACAGTGATCAGCTGACGGCTTATCTGTCTCAGCAGCAAGGAGATGCGGCGGCGCAATATGCAGCCCAGCGCCTTCTGCAGCTTTATCCAGATGTTGCTATGGCAGAGAGCGTGCAGAAGCTGTCGGAAGGTAAGAAGCTGAGCAGCTTTGAAGAGCGCCATATTGAGATGATGGCTCATCTTAATGAGCGACAAGATGCTTTTTTTAGCAACTTTGCTGCCCTCAATAATGAAAATTATGACCAGCGAATTTTGCCTTATATGGCTGATTTGCCAGACACCTTCTCCTATCAGGCTTTGGAAGAGATTGCTACAGCAGAGGCCAAGAAGAAGACCAATAACAATCAATTCGGCATAGACAATCAATTTTACAAGACCCGTCTGGCCGGCAAGGTTGCCAAGCTCAGAGGTTTTCAAACCAAGCAATCTTATGAAAAATCTCCTGAGTACAACGACTTGCAGCTGGTTCTGGACCAGTTCGCCAAGTCAAAGACTAATGTCATCTTCATCATTCCACCGGTCAATTCTAAGTGGATGGAGTATACAGGACTCAGTCCTGAAATGTACCAGCGGACAGTGGCTAAGATTCGCTACCAGCTGAAAAGTCAGGGCTTTACCAACATTGCTGATTTTTCTAAGGACGGCGACAAGCCTTACTTCATGCAGGACACTATCCACATGGGCTGGAATGGCTGGCTGGCCTTTGATAAGGCGGTTGATCCTTTTGTAGCCAATCCACAGCCGGCGCCAAACTACCAGATCAATGACCGCTTCTTCAGCAAGGAATGGTCTCAGTATACTGGCAAACCAGAAGAATTCAAATAAGGTTGGGACTTTCCAGCCTTATTTTTATAAGGAGGAAAGATGAAGATTCGTTTGTCCCAAACAGAAGATATCCCAGCCATAATGGCGATTTATGATGTGGCCCGTCAGTTCATGAAAGACCAGGGCAATCCGACTCAGTGGGATGGAGGCTATCCCAGCGCGAGCTTGATTGAGGATGACATTGCGGCTGGCCACTCTTTTGTTATAGAGGTAGAAGGGCGACTGGTTGGCACCTTTGCCTTTATCATCGGAGAAGATCCGACCTATCAGGTCATCGAAAAGGGTAGCTGGCATTTTGCGGAGCCTTACGGCACCATTCACCGCATCGCTTCAAATGGCCAAGTCAGAGGCCTGTCCCGTCAGGTCTTTGATTTTTGCCGCCAGCAGCTTCCCTACTTGCGAATCGATACCCATGCGGACAATCAGCCTATGCAGGCAGCTGTGCTGAACTACGGCTTTAGGGAGTGTGGCATTATTTATGTAGCTGACGGCAGTCCTCGCCTAGCTTATGACTATCATCAATAAAAAAATCTGCCCTTGAGCAGATTTTTTGCGTTATATCAAAACATACTTTTCTACAGCTTTTGCAACTCCGTGCTCATTGTTGCTTTTGGTGACGGCTTTTGCCTCGGTTTTGACTGCTTCGGGGGCATTGCCCATAGCGACTCCAAGTCCAGCCAGGCGGAGCATAGGAAGGTCATTGAAGTTGTCTCCGATTGTCATAACCTGCTCTAGAGGCACTTGATAGTGCTGGGCAATTTCGTATAAGGCTTGCTCCTTGGAGACATGCTTGGCCGTGACTTCCATGTAGTTGTCCTTAGAGAGATAGAAGGCTGTCTTGGCAAAGTCTAAGGTCTGTAGGTAGTCATGGAGTTTCTGGATGATAGGCGCTTCATCAATGAGGAGTAATTTGTGAGCAGGCATTAGAACATCCAGCACCGGCATTAACACATTCTGAATTATCGGCTGCTCACCTGTAATCTCAGCCTCTATCTGCACCCATTTATCTAGATGATCAGCGATCCAATCCTTACCAGAGTAGAGATTGATGGACACGCTAGGAAATTCAGCCTTAACCAGCTCCAGAAAAGTGCGGATTTCTTTCTTGTCCAGAGGATGCTCGATAATAGTTTCATAAGCTTGCGGTTCACCCTTGATGACCAGAGCGCCATTGTAGCAGGCCAGCGGATTATCTCCCAGCCCCAGCTCACGGGCAATGGGCTCCATGCCCAGAGGAGAGCGGGCAGAAGCCAGAACGAAAGGGATTTTTTCTCGGCTTAGCAGGGGAATCATGTCCTTGAGTTTAGAATCTACTTGGTGCTGGTCGTCCAAAATGGTACCGTCAATATCGCTGATAATCAGACGAATCGCTTGTTTTATCATAGCTCATCCTCCTATGTGTCTAATGGATCGATTTAATAAATTATTTTAACCTTGTCTCCAAGCAGTTTTTGGACTTCAGGGCTGGGCGCTTGGTCCGTAATCCAGTAGTCAAAGTCGCTGACAGGTCCCAGGATGTACTTAGACTCTTTCTGCCACTTGTCTTGCTCGGCCAGCAGAATCTTAGTCTTAGCGTGTTTCAAAGCCAGTTTTTTAAGGTGAGCATCGGCCTTGTCTTCAAAGCTGACTAGGCCATCAGAGACACTGGCTGCCCCGATAAAGGCAATGTCAAAGGAAATCTGCTCCAGCAGCTCTGCTTCATTGAGCGCGTAGTAGAATCGGTTTTTTGGATAAAATTTTCCGCCTAAGAGGTGAAAGTCCACTTTGTCCTGACTGCTCAGCATGATTGCATTATCCAGAGAATGGGAGTAGATTGTCATAGGCTCCTTGATGCGCTGAGCCAGATGGAGAACGATGGTTGAGACATCAAAGAAAGCAATCTGCCCCGGCTTGAGAAAGTCATGGGCCTTCTGGGCAATAGCCTTTTTTTCTTGACTTAGTTGGTTGATACGGTCGTTAAAGGAGGGGATTTGCCGGCTAGTATCCAGCGGGATAATACCTCCGTGAGTGCGCTGCACAAGCTTACGCTCGCTCAAAATCGAGAAATCTCGCCGAATAGTATCTTTAGAGACCTGAAAATGCTCAATCATATCCTTGGCTGACAGCTGTTTTTTCTCAGCCAAGAGCTCTAAGATTTCAGCTAAGCGTTGTTCTTGGTACATGCTTGTTTCTCCTTACTTTTCTAAATAGAGTATAACATAGCAAATAAGTTTTTGCAAGTCTTTTTAATGCTTTTTAAGTTTTTGAAATACATTGGAGAAAATCAAAAAACCGAGCGAAACTCGGTTTTTATGAATTATAATAATCGAAACATGTTTTTCAATTAAGGTGTTTGGATATTGACAGATCCATCGCTGCCGACCTTAACATCAACACCGCCGCCTTGAACATGAACGCCATCTTCATTTACGCTAACACCAGCGTTATCAGTTTGTACATTAGCACTACCGTCTCCGTTAGTTTCAACAGAAGCATCGCCGCTTTCGTCATCGCCATTTACATTAACGCTAGTATCACCGCCGTTTACGTTGACTTTGGCACTGCCGCTTTCTTCAGATGTGCTGCTAGAGCTTGTCTTAGCTTTAGATGAAGAAGATACGCTTGAGCTGGAACTTGAGCTTTCTTCAGTCTTCTTATCTGCAGAATTTCCGCAAGCTGCTAAAAAGAAAAGTGCAATTAGTGGTAATAAAAATAAAGAAATTTTAGATAATTTTTTCATCTTACCCCTCCTTCTAGTATAATATTAAACAAATATTTCATTTGAAGCAATGAAAAACCGGATTGATACATAAATAACATACTCTGTTAATAAAGATGTTACAAAATATATGCAAAACAAGTAGACAAAATATAGATTTTATAAGCTTTTTCACGATTTTCCGCTTATTTAGTGCGTAATTGTTTTGTAACAAAATTCTTGTCCATGAGAAGGAGAAAAATAACATTTTTGCAACATTTCTTTTCCTCTGTAAATGGAGAAATCATGCTATAATCAACCTATGTTATCAAGAAACTTTCAGAATCTCATCAAGACAGACACAGTTGCAGCAGCTCGAGCTTTGCTAGGTATGCAATTGATTCTAAATGGCCAGAAGCTAGGCCGAATTGTCGAAACAGAAGCCTACCTGGGAAGTCAAGACAGTGCCTGCCATTCGGCTGGAGGGCGCCGCTCCCCTAAGAATGAATCCATGTATCTGCCAGCTGGTCACTGGTATGTTTATCAGATTTATGGTCATCAGATGCTGAATTTGGTGACCAAGGGTGAAAATGTGGCTGAAGCCGTACTGATTCGAGCTTTGGAGCTACCGGATGGCCGACTTTTAGCTAACGGTCCTGGCAAGCTAACCAAGTATGCTGGGATTGATAAGCGCTTTGATGGACAGAGTTTAGCGACCTCCAGTTTGCAACTAGCCCATGACCTGACTCCCAATCAGATTGCCAGCCGTCCGCGGATTGGCGTGACCTGCACAGATGCCTGGAGGGAAGAGCCCTTGGGTTTTTATGTGGCCGGCAATCGTCATGTTTCAAAAATGCCCAAACGAGGCCTGCTGGACGATGAGGACACCTGGAAGAAGGAATAAAAGATGAAGAAAACAGATATTTTTGAGCAAGTCGTAGAAATTATGCGAGAGCGTAGGCACCAGAGCACTTAGAGCGGGATGTGGACCTGGAAGAGTGTCTCAACTATTGCAAAAACGCTTAGGATTTCTAAGCATTTTTTCGTCTTTATTATATCTTGTCAAACTTCTCAATGTAAAAGAGAGTTAGCGTCACAATGGCAGCCAGACCAATGAGAATGAGGATAGCTGGAGTCCAGGAATGGAATAAATCAAAGCTGTATCCAAAGAGGCTAGGACCAAAGGCGGCCAGAATATAACCACCAGTCTGGGCTAAGCCAGATAGCTGAGCGGTTTGCTCAGGAGTACTGGTTTTGAGCGAGAAAGTAACCATAAGGTAAGGGAAGAGGGCGCTGACGGACATACCAATTAGCAGATTGAGAATGAGCCAGTAGATAAAGGAATCTGTCTTGACCAGCAGCATGCCCAGACCAACCATACCAGTTACAGAAAAGAGAGCAATCATCCCCAAGCGTTTTTTAGCGGATAGACGCGTTGTCAGACTAGGTATCGTCATAGCCAAAGGAAGGCTGATAATTGAAAAGATAGAGGCTAAGAATCCAGTAGCATCATCGGAAAGTCCTGCCAACTGGCCAAGAGTCGGCAGCCAAGTGATAGCCGTATAAAAGAGTAAGGACTGCAGGCCACCGAAAACAATCAGAGCCCATACTCTAGGATTTGTTAGCAGGGAGCCCATTTGCTGTTCACGATTTTTACTAGTCAGCTTGTGATTGTGACGGCTGTTAGGAAGCCAAATCAAGCAGGCTAGTAAGCAGATGAGGGTCAGGACGAGAATCAATCCTTGCCAGCCAGCTAAGCGGACAATAGGCGCAGCCAAGGGAGACATGACTGAGATGGCCAGTCCCATAGAAGTAATATAGAGCGTGGTTAGAAATCCAATTTTCTCTGGCTGATTTGCCTGAATGACATTAGGCAGGAGCACATTTAAGACAGCGATGGAAGCCCCTAGCATGATTGTACCTGCGTAGAGTAGAGGCAGGTTAAAGATACGAATAAAAGAGCCCAGAGTCAGCACAATCATGGCTATTGTAAAGAGCTTTTCCAGACCGACCTTTTGAGCCAGGCGTGGGGAAAAGGCTGAGCAGAGGGCAAACATGATCAAGGGCAGGCTAGTCAGCAGTCCCAGAGAGTTGACGGGAACTTGCAGTCCCTTAGCAATATCGCCCAGCACAACAGGCAGCACTGCAAAAGGTGCCCGTAGGACAACCCCCACCATCAGAATACCTGGAAGTAAAAATTTCGAATGTGTCTTTTTCATAAAGTTAAGTTTCCTCCTATATAAGTATCAAAATAAAATCAGTCCATCAAATCCAGAAAATACTGGCTGATAACTGTTTCTGGCAATGTTTTCTTCTGCTGGAGCCACCAGCTGACCGTCTCCACAAAAGTAGAAGTCACATAATTTCTTAGAAAGGGCTCTGGCAGCTGAGATTTTTTCTGCAGGAGCTGTTCCTGAATCATCGGAAAGAGATAATTTTCCAGCTCAATCTTTAAGCGATTGGTGAAATAGATATTTTTCGAAAGCAGCAAGGTCGCAATCTTGTCCTGATTCTTTTGGAAATGCTTGAAAATATGGGCGGTTGCTTCAAAGAGATCCTTGCCGTCGTCACGTTCAAGAAAGGTATGCTGAAAGAGGTCTTGGCAAACCTCCTCTAGCAAGGCTTCCTTGGTATCGAAATGGGCATAAAAAGTCGACCGGCCAACGTCTGCCAGGTCGATGATTTCTTGCACGGTGATGCTTTCATAACTTTTTTGATGCAGCAGGCTGATAAAAGCTTGGTAAATAGCTGCGCGTGATTTCTTGACTCGTCTGTCCATAGTGTTTCGGAACAAAAGAGCAGGATTGTTCAATAACAGACAAAGCCCCTCAATTGCTTCTTGTTTCCTTTCTGAGAATAAGGGATAATAAAGATGAAGAAAACTGAACAAGGTGTTCCGTTTTGATTACATTATACTATAAATTTAGCCAAACTGAAAGGAGGCTGCCGTGAAATCTAGTAAAAATATGACTATTGCCTTTCTGTTAAACTTTTCCTTTGCCATTCTTGAGTTTATCTTTGGCTTCATGTTCAATTCCAGCGCTGTATTAGCCGACGCTGTGCACGACACAGGAGACGCGATGGCTATCGGACTCTCTACCCTTTTTGAAAAAATTTCTAATAAAAAAGAAGACAAGAAATACACTCTGGGCTACAAGCGCTACAGCCTTTTGGGAGCCTTGCTGACCTCGGTCATCTTGCTGGTCGGCTCGACCTTGGTGATTATCGAAAATGTACCCAAGGTCTTTGCGCCTGAAAAGGTCAATTATGACGGCATGCTGGTGCTGGGTATCTTTGCCATTATAGTCAATCTAGCAGCCAGCAAGGTAGTCGGCCATGGTCATGGACACAGTCATAATGAGTCTATTCTCAGTCTCCATTTCTTAGAGGACATTTTGGGTTGGGTAGCTGTTATCCTAGTCTCCATCGTTCTGCGCTTTACTGACTGGTATTTTCTTGACCCACTGCTCTCCCTGCTCATTGCGGGCTTCATCCTCAGCAAGGCCCTGCCTAAGTTCTGGGAAAACATCAAGATTTTTCTGGATCACATCCCAAGCGATATTGATTTGAGTCAGCTTTATCAGGAAATTCTAGCAGTTGAAAACGTTCAGGCTATTACCCAGCTCAATGTCTGGACCACAGACGGTTTAGAAAAATTTGCCATGATCCATATCTGTCTTGAAAATCCAGACCTGCTGGCCGAGACCCAAGCTACTATGCGTCAAGAACTGCAAGCTTACGGTATCACCAAAATCACTATCCAGACGGATAGTAGCTTGGAAGAGCATGAAGAGTGGTGTTTAGGTGGAGAGGGCGATTTAAAACCTCATACTTAAATTGTACCACTGTAAACTATACCTCTACAGTCCGATATTTCGGGCTGTTTTTTCGTTTTACAGTCTAATTTCCATCGCTTAACTGGTTCTATTTTTATGATTTTCTTCTTATTTAACATGTCTTTTTCCCTGTCTGAAAATTCTAGCCTTTTTGATTTTGTAGTTTTTCTATAAAAAAATAGACAAGCCGCGCACAATGTGCATTTTTAGATAGGTTTTACATCTAATAAAATGCAAATGCATTGACAAAGCTTTTTCTTTAGCATATACTATTGGGTAGGAAGAAACAGGCAAAGCTTGCTAAGCCTTGTCCTGAAGCGCCTTTCCTAAGCATATCGACTACCGATTAGAAGAGGACAGATGCTGTCACACTGTCCATCTGAAGGTTGAAAAAGAAGCAGTAAAGGGGAAATTTCCTCAAAAAAATTTGCTTTTTTTATCCTCGAAGTAAAAAAAACGCTTTAAAAAAGTGTCAAAAAGCTTGATATAACAAGGTTTTGTCAAAATTAAACATTTTTTTAAATGCAGTCATTTTTTTCGAGGCAAACCTGTTGACAAGTTGTCAATTATATCATATACTGTGATAGGTAAATGTTTTTTAAAGCAAATAAAGCTTTTGTTCCTAGCATTTCCTACCAAAATATGCATATCGGTAAAAAGAAAAGCCATAAGACAAGAATTCTTATCTTATGGCACTGGCTGCTTGATGATTAGGGTTAAACCAACTTCACACACACACACGGTTTAACCTGCATCTAAAAGCATGAGAAATTTTGCAAGAGAACTTGCTTTGTATAGTATTTAAGAACGCAAGAACAAATGTTTTTGGCATCTGCTTTTTTGCGCCCCTTTTGACAAATATAAAACTTTCTTTAACAATCCTGTGATTGTTTTAGAGCTCGTTTTCTAGGTTTATCAAATAGAGATACTGCTCAAAGCATCTAACTTAAAACATTAAGTTTGGTTCTATTGGTAAATTTTCCATGTACTAGCCTAACTTAAAAAGCTTAAAGAAACCTTAAAGGAATCTTTAAGCGAGGGAGATTTTTTTAAGAAAGCTGTTATCTAATAACGCATAGAAAGAATTGAAGGATTTTTACAAAAAAATCACAGACAGGAGAAACAAATGGCACTAATCGCTATATTGGTTCAATTCAATCTGATAACGGCAGCTCAAAAAGAAGAAATTCTTCAAGATATGCCACAATCAAACATGCAGTTAGAGAGATATCTAATCAGCAAGGGCTATGTGACAGAAGAAGATATGCTGAAAGTCATGAGTTACTACTACCGTGTACCTCATGTCAATCTATCACAGTTTGTGATAGAAAAGGAAGCTGTCGAGAAGGTTTCAGAAAAAGTTGCTAAACGTCATGGATTGATTCCGATTGCCTTCACCGATGGAGAAGCGGATGAAGAACCGAAATTAATAGTTGCAATGGCAGACCCAAGCAACTATATCGCCCTAGATGACGTTAAAATCGTCTCTAAGATGGCGGTAGAACCTTATGTAACTTTTCGGGATGATATTGAGAAGTATATCGATCAATACTATTCTAAAGGAGAAGAAGCCCAACAGGCAGCGACCGAAATCGAAGGTTTTAATGTGGATGAAGAGATCGTCGAAGAAGATCTCGAAATCAAAAATGCTCCGGTTGTACGTTTGATTGACTCGATTATCAGTCAGGCAATCAAGACGCGGACCAGCGATATCCATATTGAGCCCTTTGAAAAAGTTGTTCGTGTTCGTTTCCGGGTTGACGGGACTTTGGTGGAAAACATGCAGTTGAAAGCCAATGCTCACTCAGCCATTGCGACACGGATTAAGATCATGAGTGGTCTGGACATTGCCGAGCGACGGATTCCTCAGGATGGACGGATTGAAACAACCATTGACGGCAAAGAAGTCGACATGCGGGTTTCAGTCTTGCCTACTGTATTCGGTGAAAAAATCGTTATTCGGATTTTGAGCCGGAATGCAACTCTCCTCAGTAAAGAGGAGCTAGGATTCTCGCCAACCAATCAGAAGCTCTTTGAAGATATTCTTAAGGCGCCAGAAGGCATCATCTTGCTGACTGGTCCGACAGGAAGCGGAAAGACAACCACTCTCTACACAGCGCTCCGTGAGCTCAATGATGTAGGAAAAAATATCATCACTGTTGAAGATCCGGTTGAGTACCGATTGGAAGGGGTCAACCAAGTTCAGGTAAATAACAAAGCTGGACTGACCTTCGCTAGTGGTTTGAGAAGTATCCTGCGTCAGGACCCGGACATCGTTCTCTTGGGGGAAATTCGGGACGAAGAGACAGCTAGTATCGCGGTTCGTGCCGCTATCACTGGTCACGTCGTTCTCTCGACTATCCACACCAATGACACAGCTAGTACAGTCAACCGTTTGGTCGATATGGGCATCAAGCCTTATCTGGTCTCAACGGCGACTGTCGGTATTATCGCACAGCGCTTGATTAAGCGTATCTGTCCTAAGTGTAAGACTGAGTATACTGTAGAAACAAATGAACATGCAGGTATCGGTATTCACAAGGGAGACACCTTGTATCGCGGACGCGGCTGCAACTACTGCAGCGGTACGGGATACTATGGACGTATAGCTATCCACGAAATCATGGCAGTGACAAGGGAGATTAAATCACTAATTAATGATGGTGGAACAACGTCACAGCTTCGAGCAGAAGCTAAGAAAAATGGTATGCGAGACTTGGCGGAGGAGGCCATTGATATCGCAAAACAGGGGACTACAACGATTGAAGAAGCAATGAAGATTGCCTTCAGTCTAGAAGGGGAAGTTTAGGATGAATTTGGATGAGTTAATTAAGCAGGCGATTGAAGCGGGTGCATCAGATATCCACTTCACGGTTGGCGCTGAGCCAAGCATGCGTCTGCACGGGAGGTTAACACAACTCAACAATACAATTTTGACCAACGAAGACACGGTTCGCTTCACCAAGCATATTTTAAATGAGAAGCAGATTGCTCATCTTTTAGAAGTCGGTGAAGTGGACTGTGCCTACGAGGTCGATAATGGTTATCGCTTGCGGGTCAATATCTTTAAGCAGAAAAACAACTGCGGGATTGCCTTGCGGGTCATTCCCAAGGATATTCCATCTATGGAATCTCTGGGATTGCCACCAGTTATCAAAAAGCTAGCTGAGAAACGCCGGGGGTTGATATTGGTTACCGGACCAACAGGAAGCGGAAAGTCAACGACCCTGGCAACCATGATCAACTACATGAACAGCTTGCGGGACGAGCACATCATCACGATTGAAGATCCGATTGAGTACATGCACACGCATAATAAGTGCTTGGTCAACCAGCGTGAGCTGGGAGCGGATACGCAAAGCTTCGGCAATGCTCTCCGCGGTGCCCTTCGTCAGGACCCGGATGTCATCCTAGTCGGTGAGATGCGGGATAAGGAAACGATTGAAATCGCTCTGCGTGCGGCGGAAACAGGTCACTTAGTCCTGTCAACTCTCCACACGGTCGGTGCCGTAAACACCATGGACCGGATTATCGACGTATTTCCAGCCGAGCAGCAGGAACAAATCCGTGTACAGCTTTCCGCCGTTATGGAAGGGGTTGTATCGCAGCAGCTCATGCGTACAGCGACCGGCAAGGGTCGTGTGGCCGCCTTTGAAATCATGCTGGGAACACCCGCTATTCGCAACCTCATTCGCGAAGGGAAGACCCACCAGCTGCTGACGCCAATCCAAACAGGGGCTCAGCTAGGCATGATTACTATGGACACTTCGCTCATGGGACTCTACCGTCGCAATGTCATCGATCAAAGAACACTGCTGTCCTACTCAGTAGACCGCGCTCAAGTTGAAAAATCCCTAGGAATAGTGGGGTACTAGAGCATGACAGTATATGTTTGTAAATACTTAGACACTCGGCAAGGGGTCGTCACACTAGAGGTAGATGCTCCTAACCGGACTGACGCCGTCAATCGGATCCGTCTCAAAGGGAAGCCAATCAGTGTCGAAGAAAAGGTCATGGGCTCTAAGGAAATCACCCTTTTCCAAAGCAAGAAGATCAAGCTCAAGGATATATCACTCTTCTGTAAGCAGATGTCGGTTATGCTAAACTCGGGTATCCCGCTCAACAATGCAGTAGATATCTTAGAGCAGCAGACAGATGCCAAAAACTTGAAGGCAAGTCTGAAGGTTATCAGTAAAGGCCTGAAGGAAGGGAATCAGCTTTCCAAGGCTCTAATCGAGCAAAACGGTCTCTTTCCCGACCTCTTAATCCGTATGGTGCAGGCCGGTGAAAAGACTGGTAAGCTGGACGAGGTACTGGAAAGAATGTCTGAGCACTATAATAAGGAGCTCAAGACCAGTCGCCAGATTCGCGGAGCTATGATCTATCCAGCGGTCCTTGCCTTTTTGGCAGTAGCTGCCACCTTGGTCTTGCTCTATGTCGTTATCCCTAACTTCTCGGGAATCTTTGAGCAGAGTGGTGTAGCATTACCTTTGCCAACACGTATCGTCTTGGCAGCTAGTAACTTTGTCCAGTCTTACTGGTATATCCTCTTTGGTGGGGTTGGGCTTCTAGTCTTCCTATTCCTGCGTTATCGCAGTACTGAAGCAGGACGCTATCAACTGGACCAGCTCAAGCTCAAGATGCCAGTCGTCAAAGGACCGATGCAGAAGATTGTCACTGCTCGTTTCGCCAGTACCTTAGCTACTCTTACCAGTGCGGGTATCCCTCTGGTAGAGGCCATTGATTCAGCTGCTGCAACGACTAATAACGCTGTTGTTATTGACAAGCTGAGAATCGCCAATGAAGGTCTGCAAAAAGGGGAACGCCTAACGGGTATGCTGACCTCGACAGGTCTCTTCCCGCCTATGATGCTCTCGATGGTAAAGATCGGTGAGGAGTCTGGCTCTCTGGAGTCCATGCTCAATAAAACATCGGATTTTTATGAAGAAGAGCTTGAAGCAGCTATCAAGCAATTGCTCTCACTCTTGGAACCAGCCATGATCATCGTCATGGGCGTCATCATCGGGGGAATCGTTGCCTCTGTTATGCTGCCAATGTTTGAAATTGCTAATGCTGTTCAACAGGGCGCTGAAGCAAATCAATAAAGATTATTTACAGAAAAAGTTAGAATTCGCAGAGTAATTGCTCTGCACAAAAAGTTAGGAAAACCGTTCTGATGCTGGGAGTTTGTGGGGTCTCCCAGCTAGGAACAAAACGAATGCCCCTGTGGGCGGAAATAGTAAAAATTATGAAAAAATAGGAGATCTATTCAAAATGTTAAACAAATTGCAAAAGTTCCGTCAGGACTTGAAGAAAAAAGGTAAAGGTTTTACCTTGGTTGAGTTGATTGTCGTAATCATCATCATCGCTGTTTTGGCAGCAGTAGCTATCCCAGCTATCACAGGGTTCCAAGACAGTGCGCGTAAGAGCCGTATTGAAACAGAACACCGTCAGTTGGTATCAGCTATTCAGTCTTATCTTGGTTCACAAGTAGATCCTGAGAATGCTACAGCTCCGACACTTAATGATTTGAAGCCTTATATCTCTAAGAGCTCACAAGGCAGTGCAGAACTTGCTGATACTCTTGCTAAAGATGGAGCAAATAACGGCTCAGCTCACGTAATTACTGGTAATAAGTTGATTTCTACTTACACTCCAAAAGGCGGCGGGAAAGCGAAAACTTGGACTTATGACTGGAAAGAAAATAGTAGTGCAAAAGCGGCTACACCAGCAGCAGGAAATCCATCGCCTTAATTTATCTAGAAACAATTTCCTAGATAATTAGGAACTACAGTTTCCATTGAGGGTGTCATCTCAAAGTCTAGTAAAACCCTGCCTTTGGGATACTTATAACGAAATTGAATACATTAAGAAAAAAGAAATAGGAGAACTATTCAAATGTTAAACAAATTGCAAAAGTTCCGTCAGGACTTGAAGAAAAAAGGTAAAGGTTTTACCTTGGTTGAGTTGATTGTCGTAATCATCATCATCGCTGTTTTGGCAGCAGTAGCTATCCCAGCTATCACAGGGTTCCAAGACAGTGCGCGTAAGAGCCGTATTGAAACAGAACACCGTCAGTTGGTATCAGCTATTCAGTCTTATCTTGGTTCACAAGTAGATCCTGAGAATGCTACAGCTCCGACACTTAATGATTTGAAGCCTTATATCTCTAAGAGCTCACAAGGCAGTGCAGAACTTGCTGATACTCTTGCTAAAGATGGAGCAAATAACGGCTCAGCTCACGTAATTACTGGTAATAAGTTGATTTCTACTTACACTCCAAAAGGCGGCGGGAAAGCGAAAACTTGGACTTATGACTGGAAAGAAAATAGTAGTGCAAAAGCGGCTACACCAGCAGCAGGAAATCCATCGCCTTAATTTATCTAGAAACAATTTCCTAGATAATTAGGAACTACAGTTTCCATTGAGGGTGTCATCTCAAAGTCTAGTAAAACCCTGCCTTTGGGATACTTATAACGAAATTGAATACATTAAGAAAAAAGAAATAGGAGAACATCAACGAATGCTGAATAGGCTTAAAAAGTTCCGTCAGGACTTGAAGAAAAAAGGTAAAGGCTTTACCTTGGTTGAGCTGATTGTGGTGATTATTATTATCGCAGTTCTCGCAGCAGTCGCTATTCCTTCTCTTGTTTCTTTCCAGGACACGGCCCGCAAGGCACGTATCCAGTCGGAACATCGTCAGCTGGTTCAAGCTGTACAGTCCTATATTGGCTCGCAAGTCGAACCAGAAACGGCTGATGTACCAGACCTTGATGCGCTCAAGCCTTATATAGCCAAAGAATCTCAGGGTTCAGGAGAGCTTTCTAAGACCCTCGCAGCAGATAATGGCAAGATAGCCCATGAGGTTAATAAGACAAGTCATAAGCTGATTTCGACTTATACGCCTGCTAGTGGCGGGAAGCCTATTACTTGGGAATTTGACTGGAGATCTAATAGCGCTAGCTAATAATAGAAAATTAGAGAAAATCTCTATTCCGACTGCCTTGGCAGTCGGATATTACCAAAGTAGTTGTCAGATGATGACAACTATTTTGGCAATATCAAAAGAGAAAATTAGGAGATATCATCCATGAAAGGAAAAAAAAGACAAGGCTCAACCCTGCCTATGGTTATTGTGGCTATTGTGCTGCTGGTGGCCATGCTGGGGATTATGGCTTCTATAGTAGATACGGGACAGATGCAAACCCAACGTATGTATAGCTACCTTAAAGCCAAATATATAGCGACATCTGGCTCTCAGCTTGCTTGGGGGGCTTTAGGTGAGGGAGCGTCTTCTCCTCTCTATGCAGAGTTTAGTAGGCGGGCACAAGATAAGGAAGGAAGAATCCCTAAAGATCCTATTATCTCGACCCATACCTTCAAAGATGGAGGTAAAGCTGAGATTGAGATGAATGGATCCTTTGAGGGTGATGATCGTAGCCCTAGAAATTATGTTATAACCATTAAATCAAAGTCAACCTTGGCTAATAGTAAAGATTATTATGAGCATGTTGTAATCTTTAACTGGGAAACGCAAGGTATCCGTTCCGAAGAGGGCCACTTAATCTCAGCCAAGTAGATGGATAAAAAATTAAATAGGAAAGAATGATGAAAAAAATACAAAAAGGTTTTACACTGACTGAAATCATTATTGCCATTATCCTTACAAGTATGGTGGGACTTCTGATAGGTCTTGTATTTAATACAATGTTTTCAGGCCGCAATATAATCGAGCGGGAAGCTAGTATCCAATCAGAAATGCGAACTTCTATGCAGTATGTGGATCGTACCATTGGTAAGGCGACCTCTGTTTTCGTTCTTGACGAGAGCAAATACGGCAAGGATGTCAGAAAAACTGAGGGCTGGAATTATATCGGCTTATCCCCTGATGGGAAGAAAGTTATAAATTATATTTGGAATAAGTCAACTAAAAGCTGGAACGAGTCAGTGTTAGGGACTAATTCTCTCTATGATATGCAACTGGACCTGGAATTTAAGGCAGATGAATCTTATCAGGATAATCGGTTGATTAACTACAATCTGACTGGTCAATATAAAAACTCTAAGAATAAACTCTCCATCGATACAGCAATTTCAGCTCTTAATACCAAGCAGGTTATATCGAAAGTAGCCAAGGGCAAGAAAGGAATTGCCCTTGCTTATCGGAACGATCCTATTGAAGGTCAGGTAAATACTGCTGTTTCCTTCGTTTTTGATACATCAGGCTCTATGGCTTATGGCCTGTGGAATCAGAAATTGGAACCAACAGATAGTAGAACCCGGATGAATATTTTGAAGACCAAAGCAAATCTTTTGGTTGATGACCTCAAGGAAATAGGGAACGTTAGTGTTAATTTGGTTCGGTTTTCTGGTGATGCAAGTTATATTCAAGAAGATTTTGTAGAGCTAGATAAGGACACAGATACAATTAAAACTAAGATTAAAGCCCTTCCTACAAGTTGGATTACTAACCCTGGAGATGGGCTTCGCTATGGCTTGGTAAGTCTTCAGAGAAATCCAGCCCAGCTAAAATATGTTGTCTTGCTGACTGACGGTATTCCAAATGCCTATACAGCCTCTCCTGACGGGATTGGGAAGTATGATCTGACAGCAAATTTCCCAACAAATGGTAAGCAAATTAAAGCTGATCAACCTGTTTCATTGACTACGGAATATGTGGGACAAGTGGCAAAGACCTTCGGCTCTGGTGTTAAGCGTATTAGTGTCATCGGCTTTTCAGGGAATGTAAAAGAAATAAAAGACGGACAAAAAATAGCTGATCAAATCAAAACAGTCGGAAAGGTAGAGTCTACCTTTGTCATTGCGACTAATGAAGCTGCTTTGGAACAGACGTTTGCTGACATTAAAAAGCAAATTCAACAGGATCTTTGGTTTGTGTCTGGTCCGTAGAAAGGAAGAGCGATGGAAAAAATGCGAAGAACCAGAGGTTTTACTCTAGTTGAGGTTTTGATAGCCCTCATTTTGATAGGTGTCATTGCAGCAGGATTATTGACTTTCTTTTCTACTGGTTACCAGAATATTCTGGGCCAGCGTAATCAAAATGCTTTGAACTTTGACATTCAGGAAGATTTTGAAACCCGGTTAGCAAAAATTAAAAAAGATGGTGGAAGTGGCAACGATGTTGAAACTTTCACCTATCGTATAGGTAAAAACGGCCGGAGCAACAGCGTTAGCGTCAAGGGTACGACCCTGTCTTATAAGGATAATAAAGTCAAGAATATCCATCTCTTTGCCGCAAATAAAAAGGAAATCCCCTTGGATATTCCTGAGGATTTGGTCGTTTCATTAAAAGACACAAGTCGTTACTATTATTATGCTGGTGAGACTAGTCCGACAGGTCAAGCAGGCTTCAAAGATAACAAACAGTCTACAAAGGCTAAGATTCATACCAGTTCTGCTTGGTTTCTCAGCGAGTCCAGTATTAATTATAATAATAGTAAGATTGTTCCGGTAGGAACGTTGGGGCCTAATATAGAGAATACTGGTTTTGGTATAGTATTACCTAAGATGCCAGATGATTTTCAACAAATAAGTAGTAATGAGAAACCGATTACTATCACAGATGAGATGCGCGGACGTTATCTCACCTTTGCTGCAAGAGGAATTAACTCATTTGGACGTGTTGGAAAATACCAAGAAGCTACACAGCGAATTTGGGTTATGGGTCTTCCTAATCGTGGGATGAGACCTAATCTAGTGCTTCATACAGATGCTGATTTAGCTCTGATGCGGAACTCTGATAACACAATTTCAGCGATACCAGCTGATGGGGTAGCGCACACTAATACTGTTGTGGCAAACTATGCGGAAACTAAAAAGAATGGAGTCTATGGAGTTGTTATTCCTGTTATCAACTATAAGGAACCAGCTATCAATCAGACCAGACAGCTAATCGCTCTTAACGACTCCAAAATTCAGTTTAGTAATCACGATTTCAATAAGGGTTATACGACCTCAATTTTAATTGGGAATCGTCAGCAGACAGGCTCGCTGTTAACTTATAAGCTAGATAATTCCTTGAACTGGACAGTTAGCTTGGAAGCTAATGGTAAAATTGCTATCGAGACAGTTGATAACACTAATGCTAATAATGGTGGTCGACAATATGCAAATGTTGTACTAGATTATACAAAGGATAATTCCATTCAGGTTCGCGCCTCTGTGACAAACAAGATTTTAAAACTTGAAGTCTTCGTCAATGGTGCTTTAGCTCACACACACGAACTCTTCATGGAGCGCAATGGTGTGACTCATGATATTAGGAGAAGTCAGATTATATTTGGCGGAAAAACTTTTATAAATGAGTTTGCTGTCTATAACAAGAAGTTGACAGACAGCGAGATTAATATTCTTGCTGAGTATTTCAGCGACAAATACAGAGCGAAATAATTAGGGAAATAGTTTTTAGGAAAAATAAGGGAGATTAGGAGATTATGGCAAAAAATATGTTTTCGTCCAAGGGGCGCAGAAGAGCTTTGGACGAAGAAGATAATGAGAAAAAAGGCTCATTTTTAGGAAAATTAAATAAACCGCTCTTCTCATCAAAAGGGAAACATAAAGAACACTTATCTATTCAAGGAGTTCAGATCAAGTCAGATCGTCAAGAAGACTTTGACGATGAGGAAAAATCAACAGCAAAAGGGAGCTTCTTAACCAAGCTCAACAAGCCGCTCTTTTCTAAGAATAGTGGCAGTGATGACATGCCTGCTAAGTCTGGAAATCGTTCGCTCTTTGCTAAGAAAGGCAGTGGTGCGGCGAGCCAACCGGTCACTAGAATGCATGCACCTTACACGATGTTTGGCAAGCCAATCAAGGGCAATCTGATGGCCATTGACTTCACTGACGAATCAGTCTATTTGGTTGTTGCTAGACAGAAGCGCAATGAGCTGGAGATTATCAAAATGGCATCTGCTAATCTGCCAGAAGGTGTTGTACTGAATAGTGAGATTATCGACCCGATTACTCTCAAAAATATTATCAGCGACTTGATGGAGCAGCATGCGATCACTGCTAAGTACGCTTTCTTTGCTCTGGGCAATACCAATATCATCGCCCGTTCGGTTGATGTGGCAGCTAGTGTGCAGAATGATGAGGATATTGAGGGCTTGGTATCTTACGAGCTTCAGCAATATCTGGATATTGATCCGACTTCTTATGTTATTCAATTCCAAGAGCAAGAGTCTAATTCAGCCTTTCCGCTTGATGAAGATACTCGCTCACTCATGGTCTATGCTGTGCCAAAAGGCGTGGTAGAGCAATATCTGGGCTTGGCTGAGAATTTGAAGCTGACACCTTATGTCTTTGACCTTCAGTCTAATACCTTTGAAAAATGGCTGGAACGCGTTCAGGCGATTAACAATCGCGCTAAGAAGCTGACCAAGGAAAATGTCGGCATGGTACATCTGAGCAAGAGCTTCATCGGTGTTTATCTCTACTCAGAAGGCAAGTTTGTGACTAGCAACTATCTCAACCGTGGCTACAAGGACATCCTGAGCTATGCAGACGACGCTAGTCTTTTGCAAAAGCTTCCGGCAGTGGCTTCAGATGATCTGGATACAGGTCTCTTGAAGAGGGCCTTGGATGAGTGGGTGGCTGATGCTAAGAACCACATTCTCAATACTGAAAACTTCTTTAGCGGATCAACCGGTCTTAACATTGACAGTTTCTACGTCTTTGGTGACCAAGATATCTGTTGGCAGTTGGCAGCTATTCTGAAGCAGAGCATGAATCGGGAATTTATCTCAATTGATAATGTAGATTATGAGAATGTACTGTGGGAAGGTTCTGCCGAGTTTAATGCGGAGTTCATTCCGGCTACAGCCATGTTGATTAGGAGAGCGAACTAATGCGGAGAGATTTAAACTACTTTTCAAAATATCATGTGGCACCGGCCAAGGCCAGTCCACTGAAACTTGCTGCTATTTCCGCTTTTGCTGGTATTGCAGCGATTATGATTGTGCTGATTGGCTTCTTCCAGTTTAGCGCTATGCACCTCCAAGGCGAGATTGACCGAGCGGAGCAGACACTCAAGAGTCCAGAGATGGCTCAAGAGCTGAAGGCAGTCTCTGAGACTGAAGATAAGATTGTTACGGTCAAGAATGACGAACTTCTCTTTACCAGCCTAGAAGGCGACTTCCGCCGCCTGCACCGAGTAAACAAAGCCTTTATGGACTTCCTTAATAAAAACGTGACAAGAAACTTGGTCTTTGACGATATCAAGATTAATAACGACAATGTAGAAATCAATGGTTCGTCTCAAGAGCATCTTTCTATCGCTAAGTTTGAGGAAGAGCTTCGTAAGTCTGAGAAGTTTAACCATATTTTTGTGGATAACATTACTCGCGAGGAAAAGGATAACAATACAGTGTACAAGTTTAACATTAAAATTTTGACGAAGGATGTAGATTTCAATGAAGAGCAAAAATGAGAAAGAAAAGAAAAAAATCCTGAGTAATTTAAATGAGCGTGACAAGAAATTGTTGGCCTGTGTTGGAGGAGTAGCGGTACTTGCTGGTGGTGGGTATCTGGTAACAAATTCTTATACACGGATGGCGCAGTTAGCTGAAGAGCATGCAACTATCTCGACAGAGTTGGAAGGCAAGAATGCCAAGATTAGTCAGAGGAAGTCTCTTACCAAACAGCTCCAAACTTTGAATGCTAAGACTCTGGATCAGGCTAAGAAATACTATGGTACGACCAATCAAGGGGAGTTTATCTTCTTGATTGACAAGCTAGTCAACGAAAGCGGTATTAAATTCAAGTCTGTCAACTACACTGAGAGCACAGAGTTGGAACTCCAGCAGGAGGGATTGGCTGCGACTTCGTCCAAAGGGCAAAACTCCAACTCTTCTGGTACGACTAGCAGTTCAAGCTCGAGTGAGACGTCTTCTTCATCCAGTACGACCTCTAGCTCGTCTGGTACATCGTCCTCATCTTCATCTAGCAGCAGTTCTTCATCTGATGCGAATACTGCAACAACAACTGCAGCTAATACAGCGACACCAGGGAACGGAACGACCAATAATACCAACATCACGCAGATGACAGCGGACATTGAGTTCGAAGGAACTTATACACAGGTTCTGAAATTGTTGGAATTGATTGATGGCAATCAACAAAAAATCGTTTCCAGCGAGCTGGAATTAGGCGGAAAGAAAAGCCTGTCTAGCACGGAGGAAAACAAAAATCCTGATCTAACCAGCGGTAAAATCAAGCTACGTTTCTATCAGGTTAAAGACGTCGAGCGCTATGTGACTCTAGAGAGCAATGTCGATAAGACACCGATTCAGTTTGCCAATTGGGAATCTCCATTTGCGATTCCGACTTGGCAGGCGGGCTCTATATCTGTAACGACAGCTGGTGGCGGCACTGATGCAACTGGCAATAAGGGCAGTTTGGGGGCCGCAACAACCAATACAACTAGCAGCGCGAATGCTAACAGCAGTACCAATCTGGCTCCATCTTATCTGGAGCAGCTTAGCACTCAGTCGAGTCGGAACGATGGTCTGTCAGCTTATTACAATTCATCAACCATCTACCGCTTCGAGTCACCTCTTAAGCTGACTCAGTCAGGCGGCAGCAATCAGTATGATGTGACGGTTGACAATACGGACTTCCTTGAGGGTTCAGGTTCCAATGTGGTTAAGATTCCAGCAACCAAGTCTTCTACTATGTATGAAATGGAATTTGCAGCACCGTATGTATCCTTGAATAATAAGCCTGATGCTATCAGCTTCTCTCTTTCTCTGTCTAATCAATGGCAGGGCAAGATTGGCTTGATTGTCAAGAATGCCAGTGGTCAGAAGATTTACCTTCATGTCATTCGTCCAAACAGCTGGACTGGCTGGCGCGAAGTTAGCTTCGATCCTGAAAACATTCCAGGATTCAGCTATCCAATGACTATTGTGGGTTACTACTTTGAAACTCCGAGCGGAGAAAGCCCTGAAACGACTATGAAGCTGGATAACCTATCTGTGAATAACTTGGTAGTGAGCTAAAATACTTTGAAAAAATACCAAATAAGTCTATGGTTTAAAATTTCAAGAGCATGACTAAATTTTTTCTTAAAAAAATGCTAAAAACCAAGTTATTAGACTAGTATTCACGGTGCATTTATAGTAAACTAAAACATAGAGATATTTGAAGTATAATACAAGCAAACTCAGAATAGACGCCCGAGTCTATTTTGGGTTTTAATGGAGTTTATGGAAAAACAAAATCAAGACTGGTTTTGCATTGAAAAAGTTTAATATCATTTAGAAAGTGGGGGGTGTCGAAAATATTCAAATGGCATATTTTTTACCTTTTGGAGCAGGGCTTATAGCGCTGCATACGATTAGCATTTTATTTGTTTCTAGGATTTCATTAATAAAGCGCCTTTTTCTCGTAGTATGGGTCATGCTATTTGCGATTGGTGCTCCATTCCTCTTTCAACAAGTTCCCGGCATAGCCTTTGTTGGACTCTGTGCTTTGGCCTTGGCTGTCTATATGGTGCTGCTCTTTTCACAGGAGCTAGCTCCAGTCAAGAAGAGAGCAACTGCTTCAGCGCGAAGCAGAAGCCAGAAGCATGCCAAGAGCTCACACAAGAAAGCGGAAGCGACGAGCGCAGGCTTGTCATCTGCTAGAGATTTGAACTTCTCCAATGCTTCAACCGGTAGGATGAGAAAGGAAAGTAAAGAAAGGGTTCAGGCTGAGGAAAGTCCGGCAAGGCAGAGAGCATCTGCTTCTGGTCGCACCCTAGCAGACCGTTCTATCAAAAAGGATATGACAAGATTTGAGAAAGTAAAACCTCTCTACCCTGTTGATAACTTGGCTACAGCTCCTGCATTTGGAGAGTACGAGCCAAACAGTCAGCTAGCGGCAGCTGAGGTCGGTATGGTGGGTATGGATCACAGCGCACAAAAGGCCAATGATGAATTTTTGCAGTCCCTGCTTCATCACCGCAAGGGCTCTACTAAGATTAAGGTGGCCAACTCTCTGATTCAGCCTACGGAAGCAAATGCAGCCGGCAATCAAGGCTATACAGATATAGATGATCCAGCCTTTGAGACAGCTGTTCTGTCTAAGATCAGACCGATGTCCTATACGGAGTCTAGCTATGGTAACTTCAGACCGCAGGCGGTTGAGGTGACAGGTGTTGTTTCTCAAGATGAGGAAGAATTCTTCACTGAGCAAGAACAAGCTCAGCAGCCAGTGGCAGAAGAAGTAAGCAATAGCTTGGAAGATGTTTTTGCTGCTACGGGAGATATCAAGCCAGTTAGAGCGGATGAGTCGAGAGCAGCAAACAGCTTAGAATCTCTCTTCTTTGCTGACTCAGACACTGAGCCACAAGCTAAGATGGATTCCGCCTTCAGTCAAGCAGCTGCAGAGCCAGAATTTTCTGCTGCTGAAGAGTCTATGGTTAGCCGTGATCGTGCTGATATTCAGGGTTATCAAGATATCCTCAGCCAGATTCAGCATGATTTGTTGGGATCTGAAGAGGAAGATTTGACTGCTGAAGAGGCAGAGACTTTGGAGGAAGAAAGTAGCTTCGCACCTGCAGCAGAAACGTTTGAGTTTGAAGCAGCTGCTGAACCAGCTGTTGTTCAATCAGTTTCTGAAGACGCTCTTTGGACACAGGCTGAGCCTGTTCAAGAAGCAGTTGCAGATGAGACAGAAGAAGACTTGCTCAAGGGAATTGCTGACATCCTCAAAGCTGAGGAAGCACAAGTCAAAGCAGCTCCGGCCGTTCCGGCTGCAGATGAGACAGAAGAAGATTTGCTTCAGAAAATCACTGACATCCTCAAGGCTGAGGAAGCAACAGAAGCAAGACCAGCAGCAACTGCGGGAGATAAAGAAGTCTATTTCCAATTCCTCCTACTGGAAAGTCAGGAATTATTGGCTTCTAATGCAGTTCAAGAAGCTGAGAGCTATCTGAAAGAAATTGTCCAAGGCAGCTCAGATCAAAATCTTCGTCAAGAAGCGTTCAACATGCTGGACAAAATCGTGAAAAATTAATACTATATAAACATACAATTGATTGTAATCAATTAGAAGGGTTTTAGGGGAAATTATGAAAAGTTGTAAAACAATCACAGGGACCGTTGTCATTGAGATTGAAAAAGGGATGGGACTGGGTGAAGTCCATGAAGTCTTTGTTGACGAGGGGGTCAATCTGACTTTTGTCATTAAGTCAAAGCAGTCTGAACAGCCTTTTGCCTTGCTGTCTAGCAAGAACATCCAAGGCATCGGTGACTTTGCGGTCATGGTAGAAAACAGCTCAGTTTTTCAAGAGCTGGAAGAGGCCGATCTGAAGGTCTTAAACGACAAGCAGGGTAGTGTCTTTGACGAAATTGTTATCACAATTGATGGAAACAAGGTGGGAACTGTTGTTGACTATCATATTGACGAAAAGAATGAAATTGGTTACTTGGTGGTTAATTCTGAAGATGCCAGCGAGGAAATTCAGATTCCTAAATCACGCATCTTGATGATTGGTAAAGAGTATATCATCCTCAATGATGAAAAAAAGACAGCTCCTCATCTTGAAGCAGATGTAGAAATGGGACGTCTGGCTGCAGCAGATCTGCTCCATGAGACTGAGGCTGCAAAGCCTGCCGAAAAAATTGAGGAAGTAGTTGCTGAAGCTCCTGTATTTGAGCCAGTTGTAGATGAAAAAGCAGATGTAAAAGAAGAAGCTGCGACAGATTTGACAGAGGCCTTGGCAGCTGTAGGTCTGGGAGCCGCTGCTCCTGAGTTGGAGTTTTCTGAAGCAGTCGTAGAGACAGCAGAAGAACCAGAAGTTCAAGACTTGGTACAAGAAACAACAGCTCCAGCTGAAGAAGAAGTTGAAGAAACAGATGCAGCGCTGAGTCTGGATGCTGCTTTGGAAGAAGTGTTGGCAGCCCCTGCTGAGGAAGTAGAAACAACTATCAGCACAGCGCCAGTTGCTGAAGAAGAGTCAGGAGCAAAGAAAGCTGTTAACGACTTTATCGATCGGCAAAAACGTCTTCTGGTAGGCAAAACACTGCAAAAAGATCTTGTTAATGCAGATGGAGGAGTTATCCTGAATGCCGGAGATACTGTTTCAGATGACATCATTGATTTTCTTCGCCGTATCGACCGTAAATTCCTTATCCGCTTAGCTGAATGCGTAGTATAAGGTTGGGATGAGATTCATGTCAAGAAGAAAAAGAAAGGTTTCATCAAAATATCAAAAACTACTTCCAGCAGCGACACTTGCTGCCTTTCTGCTGGGTAGTTTATTTTATGTCATTTTTGTCTTTAATCCAACGATTGACCTGAGTATCAATGGCCGTCCCTCTATGAAGGTACGCTCTCGAAGCGAAGCTGAGATTGAAGTTTACAGGGATCTGCCCTATAAGGCGACTTTTCAGCTGTCTACGGGGCAACACTTCTCTGTAGATATGCGCTTTTTAGGACTGAGCTATTTCACAGAAGAAGAGCTCAAGCGGCTGGATAATATCTCAGCCAAGACAGTTTGGGATAAGTTTACACCGTTTTTCGATACCAAGGAAAACCTGCAGATTTCCATCTATCCCAATCGACTCTTTTGGCTCAGACCTTTAAATGATGTCTTGGCTGCCCATCCTGATGTTCTCAGTCAGCTTCCAACGACCAATCATCTGGTCATGGACGGCGAGTCTAATGTAAAGGTGGGAGACAAGTCTAATGGCTATAAGATTGACCCTGCTGCTTTTATCCAAGCATCTGAGGAGATTGCCAAGACTGGTAAATTTGATGATGTCAAGGTTGAGAGTACGCCTGTTGAAGCAGAAGATCAAAGTGAGCTTCTGAGCCAATATACGCACTTTATAGAGCGTAAGGAAGTACCACTGCCGACTAACGCTGCCCAAGCTCAAAACATGAAGACAGCCTTTTATAAGCTGCAGAATGTTTACTTGGCTCCTGGCGAGACCAAGTCTATCTCAGAGTTGCTGGGCGCTTTGAATGCGGAGTCTGGCTATCTGCCAGTCAAGGACAAGGATAATAAAGAAGTTTACGGTCAGGGTGCTGAGCAGATTATAGATGCCATTCAGCAGCTCGCCTTTTCACGGACCAATGTTATTTCCTATCGAGGACAGTATTTCAACATTGGGACGCCGTCTGAAGGTTTGACCGAATTGACCATTCAAAACAATACAGAAACAGATATGGTGTTTTCATTAAGTTTGGAGGAGGGGCAAGTATCCATCATTCTGGCATCTAAGTGATACTCAAGGGAAGTCGAAGTTTGACATTGTCACCTGAGATTTTCAAAGAGTATAAAAAGGGAAAAATTATGATTGCAAGTTTAGTATTTATATTAGGTGTCGTATTTGGGAGCTTTTTCAATGTCGTCATCTACCGTGTGCCACTGGAAAAGAGCATTGCAAAGGGTCGATCTATGTGTCCGTCCTGCGGTCATGTCTTGACTTCGGTGGAGCTGATTCCGGTTGTGTCGATTATCATGCAGGGCTTTAAATGCAAGCACTGCAAGGAGCCGATTTCACCGCGCTATCTCATTGTGGAGCTCCTGACGGGTCTGCTCTGGCTAGCCTCTTATCTGATCTTTCAAGATCAGGGGCCATGGATGGTTGTTTCAGCCTGCCTCTTGGTGTCGCTTTGTCTCATTATCGGTTATATCGATTTTGATACTCAGTACATCTCGGACTCGGTTCTGCTGGTTTTCTGGCTGGGCCGTATGGCTGTTACGTTTTTTACCAGTGAATTCAATTGGGAACTGCTCTTTTCGCTGCTAGTCGGCGCTGGTCTCTACTCTCTCATTTATTTTGGGGCCAAAGCTTATTACAAGAAAGAGGCTTTCGGGATGGGGGATATTCTCTACTTAGCTGCCCTGAGCAGTTGGTTTAGCCCCTTGAATACGCTGATTTTAGGATATGGTTCTTTCTTTGTAGCTGGAGCGATTCTCTTAATCGCAACCATCTTTAAGAAATTCAAATTTAAGTTGAAAGAAGAAGTCCCTTTTGGTCCTGCTATGAGTATCATGGCGGTCATCCTATATTTCTGGGGAGGAATCTAGGAAACCAAAAGCGACAATAGAAATGGATAGAAAAAATGTTTAGGAAGAAAAAAGTTATCATAGCATTAGCGACAGCTACTGTCCTTTCAGGCAGTGTGCTGCCTGTCAGCCGCCTAGCGGCAAATGAAAAGGCCAGTCTGGATCCATCTTTAGTGCAGGTGTCAGATCAGTTTCAGGCCAAGAAAACAGGAGCAGTCGTCTTTTCAGAAGATGTAACAGTGCCAAGCACAGTGTCAGCTGATTTCATTGATAGTCGTCTGGCTGGCACACCGATGGCTGGATTGGGAAAAGCTTTCAAAAAAGCAGAGAAAGATCATGGAGTTAATGCAATTTTTCTCGTAGGGCTGGCTATTCACGAATCGGATTACGGCCGCAGTCAGATTGCTCAGGCCAAGCACAACCTGTTTGGTTTCATGGCTTATGACTCCAGTCCTTTTTCCAGTGCAGGAAATTTCGCAACATTTGACGACGGTATAGATACAGTTGCCCGCTATCTCAGCGAGCACTATCTCAAGCCTGGCGGTCAGTTCTACAATGGTAAGAGCATGGCTGCTATCAATGTAAGATACGCATCTGACAAAACTTGGTCAAGCAAGATTATGATTCGTATTCGAAATTTTTTGAAAAAAGGTTAAGGAGGCTGGGACAATCGTGTCTCAGCTTGCTTTATTATAGAAAGAATTTCTTTTGGTGAGGCGACTGACGGGGTTTTTCTTGCTCTCTGGGGCTCTAAAAATTCCTAATCATCCTCTCGGGACTAAAAAATCAAAAACTTGCTTCTGCGACATCTACATCGTCTTTTATGGCGAAAAATGACTTAATTAGGGGATTTATGAAAAGAAAGTTTGACGTAAGCGATGTGTTAAAGGAAGCCTGGGGACTGACTGTTGATTACTTTTTTGTATGGACAGCAGGGCTTGCTATCATTCAACTGCCGTTTTTTATTCTGGGACTGTTAATTCTATTTTTTTCTCCATTGACTTCTACGTTTGTTCCAAGTATAATTCTGCTGGGATTTCTATGTTCTTTTGTGATTGCTTATATCCATAAGTTTTCCTTGACCATGGTTCGTAATCCGCAGATGGTGCGAAGAAACTTCTGGAGAGCTGTTGGCTACAGTATTTCTGATGGCTTTTTTGGACGTTTGCTTTCTATGTCTATTTACGTCTTTATATCTTTCTTGGCTATATTACTTCTTTTTGTATACTTCTATAATGCCTTGATGTCAGATGCAAATTTTCAAGAGATTATGAGAAACGGGCTTATTTGGGTTGCAAATAATCAAGAGAAGATGGCTAGTATGCTCTTCCTGGTTTTTTTGATAGCACCAATGTTTAACTTGGTATTCCATTTGTTTTACAGTTATTTTATCGTTTCTCACTTCTTCTTGTTGCCCTATATTATTCAGGATACCAACTCCTCTGATAACCTCTTGCGTCCTCTGTCAGCCTTTGGCAGCTTGGGCAAGTCCTTTTCTCGTATGAATGGTCAGAGGGGGCGTTACTTACTGGTAGAGCTTGTCTTAAAGCTTATTCCTGTAGTATTGGGTCTGATAGAAGTTTTGAGTTTACTTTTTAGTGTTGGTGTGTCTAATATTGTGGGAATGATTGTTAGTATGATAAATGGCTTTTTGCTGATTTATGCCTTGGCAGCCCGCTCGGTTATGGCTGACATCCTGATGTCTTATGATCGGGAAATAGTTAATTTTGGAGATTAATATTTATGAAAAAATTAGAAAGGGTTTTAGGATTTAGGATAATGAACGATGAATGATGTAAAAGTAACAAGGGTTTTCAGAGAAGCTTGGATTTTTGTTACAGAATATTATTTTGTCTGGCTGAAAGGCCTTTTGCTGGTCGGAATCCCGCTTGCAGTGCTGGGCTGGTTTCTTTTTCCGCTGGTTTCGAGTTGGTCTTACCGGTCCATTTTAGTCTTGACTTGTTTGGCATTTATAATTGCCTTCGGTTTTGCTTACGTCAATAAATTTGCCTTGACAGTGATACGAAATCCGCAGATGGTTAAGCTCTATTTTGGCTATGCAGTTTGGTACAGTATCTCAGATGGCTTGCTTACTCGCCTCTTTTATTCCTTCATTGTCAGTGCAGTCCAGGTTCTGATTTTGTACATGGGTTGGTCGGCAATCGGCATCAATCTTGGGGTGGCTAGTCTCTTTGCCTTTTATCGGAGGGCAGTAAGTCCAGAGGCCATTGTGATTTTCCAGTTTCTCTTTCCTTTCTTGTTCATGGTCTTTTACCTGCTCTTCACTTATCTGGTTGATTCGCACTTCTTTTTGCTGTCTTATATCATTCAGGATACTAGCTCCAGAGACAATCTGGCCAAGCCGCTTTCGTTTTATGGCTGTTTGAGAAAGTCAGTCCTACTGATGAAGGAGCGCAGGGGTCGCTATGTTCTGCTCAGCTTTTTTCTAGCTTCTTTTGGTGGGTTGATTGGCTTGGGTACTCATCTCCTGATGGATCTGATAAGGCAGTATATTGCTCCCTTGCTGGGGGAACTGGATGATTTACTTGGCCTGATCCAGATGATTCCTGTTCTGGTTTTCAGTAGCTTTTACTGTGTATTTGTTCTGGTTGTTCGGACAGTTTTTGCTGATACTCTGATGGAAAATGATACAGAAGTGGTGGATTTTGGTGATTAATTTAGGAAGTAGCAAGGCTAGACAATACTTGATAGAAACAAGAGGAAGGATATGAAATCAGTAACAAGAATCTTAATAACAGCTTTGGTGCTAACTGGGATAGGCTTTATTCCTCTCCCTTATGAATTAGAGACCGTGAGGCCGGCTTTGAATGCCAAAGACTTTGTCCAAGTGCAAGGAGGAACTGATAAAGGAAAAGGTAAAATCTATGTCATGGCTGTTGGTGTTTCCAAGGCCCGAGTGTTCAGTCTCTTTTTGACTCTGCTGCCTAATTATAGGCTGGAAACAGAGTATGTCTCTGTTCCTGAAAACTATTTCGATAAGGAAAAGGGGCGGGAAGAGCGAGAGAACAGCACTATGGGGTCTTCCCATCTCAATGCCTTGCAGGTGGCTTATCAGGCTGCTGGTCGTACTGTTGAGATTAGACATAAAGAGATTTATGTAGGTGGCATCAGCAGTGAGACGCCTCTGTCAAAGGAGCTGCAGCGAGGTGATGTGATTTTAAAGATTGACAATCAGACTTACACTAGCCCATACGACATCGTTGATCAGATGGAACAGCGGACAGTCGGAGATGTGGTATCAATTGAGTACAGCCGTAATGGTGTAATCGGTTTGGCTAGCGGTCCTGTGATTGTGGATGAGACAACTGGTAAGCCTGGTTTGGGAATCGAATTGGGTTCTAAAGCTAGTGTTGCCATGAATCCTCTGACGGAGTTTAAGAGCAACGGTGTAGCAGGTCCCTCTGGTGGACTCATGTTCAGTTTGGAGCTTTACAATCAGCTCGTGTCTGAAGACATTACTAAAGGAAAAACTATTGCTGGTACTGGAACGATTGACCACAAGGGAAATGTTGGCCGGATTGGCGGGATAGAGATGAAGGTCATGGCTGCAGATAAGGCAGGCGCTGAGATTTTCTTTGTTCCTGATGATACTATTGACGCCGATATTGCCCAGTACAATCCCAAGCTGCGCTCTAACTACCATGAGGCACTTCGTGCTTCTATCAAAATCAAGAGTAAAATGAAAATCGTCCCTGTCAAAACCTTCAACGAAGCTTTGAACTATCTCAGAGAGATGGAATAAGGGACTTTGCTATTCTTGAATAATCAATAAAAACATAGGACCTTGCTGGTTATTTATCTGGCAAGGGCTTTTATTATAGAATTTTTTCAAATAATTGCCACCTTAGCACATAAATACTTGATTTATAAATCGCTGTGTGATATATTTATAACATAAAGAGTGTTAAATATTTCTAACACCAGGAAAGGAGTCTATCATGAAAAATAGTCAAAAAACGGGTGGTCTCATTGCGATGATTGCCGCAGCTCTCTTTATTGATTTTACTGTTTTATTTGGTTCTAATCTTAGTTGGGGACCCAAGTTAGTTATTGTTGGTATTTCAGTATTAGGTCAGATTATAGCTATTTGGGGCTGGCTACACATGAAACCATGGCCGGGGAAGAGTCAGAAAGGTAAGGAAAAGACTATTTTTGACTTGTCTGCTAAGCTGTACACGATGCTTCTGTTTGCAGCAACCATTTTTTATACAGTAGGGATTTGGGTTGCGACCCCAAGCGTAAGATCTGGCATTAAAGAATGGATTTTGGGAGTTGGTCTCGTTATTGAAGTGATTGTATTTGGTTTTTTCTCTTTGAAAAATGTCAAGGAAACTCCAGATGAACGTTTCTATGCTAATTTAGCTAAGGCAGCTAGCTTAATGTTTGTCTTTATACTAGGCGCACTGATGATCCTAGCAGTTATCATTGGGTACATGGGTTCTCTCACTCTTTACATGGGCCAGATCTTTATTAGCATAGCTGCCTTGATTTGCATCTTTGCGGTTGTCTATCTTATCTTAGAACGGAGAGGATGATCATGGCCAAAGAAAGCAAGATTATCACCAATCTCAAATATATCCGAGAATCCAAGGGCATGACCCAGCAGGAGCTAGCTGACCGCATCGGCATGCGGCGCGAGACAATTCTGCACTTGGAAAATAACCGCTACAATCCTTCGCTGGAAATGGCTCTCAAAATTGCTCAAGTCTTCAATCTGAAAGTAGAAGACCTCTTCGAACTCAGACAGAAAGAGTAGGCATAATTCTTTTCGAGATCTAGTATTGAGTTTGTTGTTCAGCTAGGGCTTGAAGCAAAAAGAAAAAATCCTTTGAAACGTTGATTCCAAAGGATTTTTGTTATATAAATTATTTCACTTCTGTAAACACAACGTGCTTGCGAAGTTTTGGTGAGTATTTCTTCAATTGAAGACGGTCTGGTGTGTTGCGCTTGTTTTTAGAAGTAAGGTACAAGCGTTCACCAGATTCTTTGTGTTCAAGTGTGATATTTACGCGCATGGTAGCTCCCTTCTATTATTCTGCTGCAGCAGCTTTGGCAATCTTACGGCCCTTGTAGTATCCTTTAAGGGATACACGGTGAGAGCGTGAGTAATCACCAGTAGTTTCATCAAAAGTTACAGTTGGAGCTGTCACTTTGTAGTGAGTGCGGCGTTTGTTTTTCTTCGCTTTGGAAGTGCGACGTGCAGGTACTGCCATTGTTTGTTTCTCCTTTTAGATTGTGAATTCGATTCAATTTGATGATTTTCATCAACTTTAATAGTATAACAAAACTTTTTTGTAAAGTAAAGTTACTTGACAGATTTTTTCTTCTTTTTAAGAAAAACCTGAGCTTCTAGTTGTCATCTTTTTGCTTGAGAGGAAAAAGTTTCAAATTCGCCTCCATATTTTCCTAATCTTCTGAAAATTTAAAAATTTTCCTCTGTAAAATACAGCCTAAGTGTGGTATAATAAAGCACAAAGATTACTGCAATGAAAGGGAAAGCTATGACAGATAAGGATATTCGTCACAGAAGTAAGATTTATGACAGTATGGTTAAATCTCCTAACCGTGCCATGCTTCGCGCGACGGGGATGACTGATAAAGATTTTGAAACGCCTATTGTTGGTGTGATTTCCACTTGGGCGGAAAATACACCTTGTAACATCCATTTGCATGACTTGGGCAAGCTGGCCAAGGAAGGCATCAAAGCAGAGGGCGCTTGGCCTGTTCAGTACGGGACTATTACGGTTGCGGACGGGATTGCCATGGGAACACCGGGCATGCGCTTCTCTCTGACCTCACGCGACATCATCGCAGACTCCATCGAAGCTGCCATGGGCGGGCACAATGTGGATGCCTTTGTAGCTATCGGGGGCTGTGATAAAAATATGCCAGGCTCCATGATTGCCATTGCTAACATGGATATTCCTGCTATCTTTGCCTACGGCGGAACGATTGCGCCGGGGAATCTGGACGGCAAGGACATTGACTTGGTTTCTGTCTTTGAAGGAATCGGGAAATGGAATCATGGCGACTTGACAGCTGAGGAAGTGCGCCGCATCGAGTGTAATGCATGTCCTGGACCTGGTGGCTGTGGCGGTATGTACACGGCCAATACTATGGCGACGGCTATTGAAGTTCTGGGCATGAGTCTGCCAGGTTCCTCTTCTCACCCTGCTGAGTCCAAGGACAAGCAAGAGGATATCGAAGCAGCTGGCCGTGCCGTCGTGAAAATGCTGAAGATGGGGCTGAAGCCGTCTGATATTTTGACACGTGAAGCCTTTGAAGATGCAATCACAGTGACTATGGCTCTGGGTGGTTCTACAAATGCTACTCTGCACTTGCTAGCCATGGCTCATGCGGCCAATGTTGAGCTGACGCTAGATGACTTTAATGTCATTCAAGAGAAGGTGCCACATTTGGCTGACTTGAAACCATCCGGTCAGTATGTCTTCCAAGACCTTTACGAGGTTGGGGGAGTGCCGGCTGTGATGAAATACCTTTTGGCGAACGGCTTCCTGCATGGTGATCGCATCACTTGTACAGGTAAGACGGTGGCAGAGAATCTAGCAGAATTTGCTGATCTGACACCAGGTCAAAAGGTCATTATGCCGCTTGAAAATCCAAAACGTGCAGACGGTCCGCTTATCATCTTGCATGGTAATCTAGCTCCAGACGGCGCTGTTGCTAAGGTTTCTGGTGTTAAAGTACGCCGTCACGTCGGACCGGCCAAGGTCTTTGACTCAGAAGAAGCCGCTATTGATGCGGTACTGGCCGATGAAGTGGTCGATGGCGATGTGGTTGTAGTTCGCTACGTTGGACCAAAGGGTGGCCCTGGTATGCCAGAGATGCTGTCACTTTCGTCTATTATCGTAGGGAAGGGGCAAGGAGACAAGGTGGCTCTTCTAACAGATGGTCGCTTCTCAGGTGGTACTTACGGCCTGGTTGTCGGACACATTGCTCCGGAAGCTCAGGATGGTGGCCCGATTGCCTATCTTCGTACAGGCGATATGGTCACGGTTGACCAAGATACCAAGGAAATCTCTATGGCAGTCTCTGACGAAGAGCTGGCGAAACGTAAGGCAGAAACGACTATTCCACCGCTTTATAGTCGCGGGGTACTTGGTAAATATGCTCACATGGTATCGTCTGCCGCTAAAGGTGCTGTTACTGACTTCTGGAAACCAGAAGAAACAGGTAAGAAATAGCCTATATATGACAAAAGAACCCGCTAGTTTTTCTAGCGGGTTTGGTGTTTTTATTTTAAATGTAGATAAACTAAGTTCCTTCTTATCTAGGACTGATTCCCAGAGCAATGCGGCCGAAGCGGCTGATACGGGTGATTTTCCAAGCAGGAGACCAAGTAACCTCGACAGAGGCACTTTCAATCTCTTCAATTTTCTTAAGAGAGTCCATGATGGCGATGGGCAGACTCTCAGCACAATCACAGGCTGTATCGGTAAAGGTCATAACAACCTTGCAGTGGCCGGTTTCGTCTAAGTTGATTTCATAAATCAGCCCTAAGTTATAGACATCCAGCTCTACATCCGGATCGTAAATACGCTCGAGCTTCTCCACCAACTTATCCTGAATGGCAGCTGCTCGGTCGTTGATTTTGATGTCGTCTCTCATAGCTATTCCCTTCTATTCTGAGTTGAATTGTTTTTATTTTCTCACAATTCTGACTTTTTTTCAAGCTATTTTGGAACATGAAAACGGATTTAGTTCTTCCAAATGAAAAATCCCTTTCGGGCTCCTCAAAATGGCGGACTTATGATAGAATATAAGTACTAAAGAAGGCGGAGGTCAGAAGATGAAATTACAAAAACCTAAAGGAACTCAGGATATTCTTCCTCAGGAATCAGCCAAGTGGCAGTATGTAGAAGACTTTGCCCGCAAGACATTTAGAAAATATAATTACGGTGAAATTCGTACGCCAATTTTTGAGCACTATGAAGTCATTAGCCGCTCTGTCGGGGATACGACAGACATTGTGACTAAGGAAATGTATGACTTCTATGATAAGGGCGACCGTCATATCACGCTGCGTCCAGAGGGGACAGCGCCTGTGGTGCGTTCTTATGTAGAGAATAAACTTTTTGCTCCTGAAGTGCAAAAGCCTGTCAAAGTCTATTATATGGGATCTATGTTCCGCTATGAGCGGCCTCAGGCTGGCCGTCTGCGGGAATTTCACCAGATTGGTGCAGAGTGTTTTGGCTCTAGTAATCCTGCTACAGATGTAGAAATGATTGCCATGGCGGCTCAGTTTTTCAAGGATATTGGCATTACCAATGTCAGCTTGGAGCTTAACTCACTGGGGAATCCTGAGAGCAGAGCTGCTTACCGTCAGGCCTTGATTGATTATCTGACCCCATTGAAGGCTAGCCTATCAGCAGATAGCCAACGTCGCTTGGAGGAGAATCCGCTGCGCGTGCTGGATTCTAAAGAGCCCGAGGACAAGGAGGCTGTAAAAGGCGCTCCGTCTATTCTGGATTATCTGGATGAGGAGAGCAGTGCCTACTTTGCGGCCGTTCGCTCCATGCTGGAGACCTTGCAGCTTCCTTATGTCATCAATACCAATATGGTCCGTGGCTTAGACTACTATAATCACACCATTTTCGAGTTTACGACAGAGGTGGCTGGCAGTCAGCTGACTATTTGTGCCGGTGGCCGTTATGATGGGCTGGTGGCTTACTTTGGTGGCCCTGAAACGCCAGGTGTTGGCTTTGGTATGGGCTTAGAACGCCTACTTCTCGTACTTGACAAGCAAGGAGTAGAGCTGCCGATTGAAACCGCTCTGGATGTTTATGTAGCTGTTTTAGGAACTGGTGCCAATGGCAGAGCTTTGGAGTTAGTGCAGGCTCTCCGCGCACAAGGATTTGCGGCAGAAAGGGATTATCTAGACCGCAAGCTCAAGGCTCAGTTTAAGTCGGCTGATATCTTTAAAGCCAAAACTCTTATCACCTTGGGTGAAAGCGAAGTAGAAAGCGGTCAGGTAACTGTTAAGAACAATCATAATCGTGAGGAGATTATTGTTAGCCTAGACCAAATCCAAGAAAACTATCAGCGTATTTTTGAGAAATTGGGGTTTTAAAGGTTTGAATCTAACAGTCAAAAACGCTATAGTATCAGACGTTTAAACGAACTTGGTTGACAACATGTCAATATATTTTCTAAAAAAATATATTTAAAAACTTGAAACATAAAGTGATTATTGATATAATGTACCCGTTATATAAATTTGCTAAAGGAGAAACAACTATGGCACAAATTAAATTAACTCCAGAAGATCTACGCACATCTGCGCAAAGATACACTCAAGGTTCTGAAAATGTAACTCAAGTTCTTAATGAATTGACTCGTGAACAAGGTATTATCTCAGATAACTGGGATGGTTCTGCATTTGATAGCTTTGAAGCACAATTCAATGAATTGACTCCAAAAATCAGAGAATTTGCAACCTTGCTTCAAGATATTAATGCTCAATTGGTTAAAGTTGCTGACATTGTTGAGCAAACTGACCAAGATATCGCTGCACAAATTCACTAATTTTGTTATAACGGCTTTAGGAAGGCAAGAGCCTTCCTATTTTTGTAAAGATTAAAAATGAAAAAATGGCAGTTTCTTTCATGTTTGATAAGAAAATCACTGCAATGTAAAGGCAAGCTCTGACAATCTGAATCAACATCTGAATTAGACTGTTAGAGCTGTTTGTGTCTTTCTGTGTGCTTTTTTATGTAACAGTAAACTAAAAAATTTAAAAAGAAAAAGAAATTTACATCCATGGGAAATAAAAAATTACTTAAGTATATAGGAAACGTTGTTTTAGTCATCGCCTTGCTGGCTGCAGTAGTGACGCTGAATGTCGCAGTGCAGAAGAATACAAGCAGCGCTAGAGACAGCAAAATCAAAACAGATCAAAAGACTAAGCTGAATGTCGCGGTCGTCAATGAAGATCGGGCTGTTAAGGTTGACAAGAAAGAGTATAATCTTGGAGCTAGCTATGTCAAAAATCTAGAACGGGATGACTCTCAAAACTGGTACATCGTGACGCGTGGAGCTGCAGATGCTGGCCTGGAAAGTGGGAAATACCAGCTGGTCGTGACGATTCCAAGTGACTTTTCGGAAAAAGTGCTAGATGTCAATGCTATCAGTGCAGATCGGACAATCGTCACTTATAAAGTTAACGCTGCAGGAAATCAGCAGATTGAAAATGAGGCCAATAGTCTGGCTAAGGATATTATCGCAGATCTAAATAGCCAGTTGGTTGATATGTATATGGCAAGTATCTTGAGCAATCTATATACAGCTCAGCAAAATGTGCAGGCTAGTTCAGAGGTGCAAATTACCAATATTGGCAATTATCGAACCAACTTGTTGGAGTCTGCTATTGGGTCTAAGAATATCTTCCCAACGTTGGTTAGTATGTCTGCCTCATCTGTCGAAGCCAATAACTCTTTGAAGACGACTCTGGAAACTTATGCTAAGGCTTTCGATGACTTGGATAATTCTCAGGCCACTTATGGAAAGAATTTTGATAGTCTTCTCAAACAGCGGGCGGATGACCAAATCAACTATGCCGCATTTATGAAGCAACTGATGGAAATGGATGAAAAAGTTGTCCATGATGATACTCAAAAACTCTACGCTAAGTTAGAAGAAACACAAAAAAATTTCACTAAACAGCTTGGCCCGACAGATGAAGTAAAAGATGTTGATGCTGATAATGTCAGTCAGCAATTACAGGATTTGGAAACTGCTTTGGAAACTGAACGTGGGCAATTAGATGTCCATAAACAACAGATTAAGGACTTTGTTGATAATAAATTAAGGACCTACTATGGTGTTGAAGAAGGCAAGCCTATTACTCTTAGCGCAGTGTTAGGAGATGCTACAACAAGCTACGATGTTTCTTTGAAGGCACAAATAGCTGAAGCAGTAAAAGCTTTGCCAGCTTCTCAACCAACAGAGGTGAAATTCGGATTGCCTGTTCCTGCTCTTGACTATTCAACCATTTCGCAATTTGGAACACCACAAGGAAATGGAGGTGCTGAGTTAGACAATCTGGCAGCAGCTGCAGAGAAAGCGGCTAGCTCTACAGCCAGCCCAGTTAATAGCCAGGTTGGAAAGGCTACTTTGTCAGTCACTCCACCAACAGGTGTAACAATTAAAACTATTACATACAATGGCGAAACAGTAGAAAATGGGCAAGAAATTAATTTAGCTGAGGGGGCTAATTTTAATGTGCAGTTCAGTGTAGCTAATGATGCTGCAGCCACTTCAGTTGACAGCTCAATTGATATTTCTCTGAATGGTATTAAGGTTGCAAGTGCGCCGGTGAATGTAGAGGATGCACAAAAAGCGGCAGCGGCATATGGAGCTAAAGTACAAGAGATTTCTTCTACCTATCAACACGTCATGTCTTTAATCCAAGCTTATAATTCTTTTGATGAGTTAAAAAATAAAGATATGTCTGAATCTTTATCGAAGCTTTTAGTACAAGCGGTTGAATCTAATCTGGGTGCTTATGAAAATAGTTTGTCTGATAGTAAAGATGGTAAGCCAGAGAATAGTGTCAAAGGGAAGTTGAATAATACGATTACCAGTCTGAAAAGTAAGATTGAAGATATCAAAGGAACTAACGCTAAACTCGCAACAGAAATCGGAGAACAGCTCAATCTTTATGATAACCTACAAACTAGAATGTCAGATATTTCAAAAGCTCAGGCTTCTTCTACAGAGGCGTTGGCTAAAACTGACACCGATTTGTCATCTCTGAATTCAGAATTCTCATCCTTGCTGTCTTCAACTTCTGGCGTTAAGTCTTCTTCACAGACCAATGTGCAAGCAGCTGATGGTGTCAACCAGATCTTCAGCAGCTTCAATCGTGAGCTGGAAAATGCACAAGGAACGACAGAGAAACTGTCTGCGAATGCTGAAAGCTTGATGGGACAATTCAATAAGGAATTGGAAGACAATGGCAACTTTGTGGAGTCCTTTGTCAAGGTTCTTAACAATGCCTATGAGAATGGTGTTCCTAATGAAGTATTGCTGGACTTCCTGTCTAATCCAGTTGCTCAGTCTTCTTCATCTGTCAAAGCGACTGTCAATGTTTACCGTCCATTCACATGGATCCTCTTGTTGGAGATTGTCAGTCTCTTTACGGCCTATCTTTTTGCAACGCAAAATATTGTGCGCAAGGTTAAAGACCGCTTTAAGCTTAATAAGCTACAAGATACCGATATTACGACTGTGGGCATCCTAGGCTTCCTGTCTCTGACGATTGGTCTGGTCATTGGGATTGTCTCCAGTATGCAGCTTCACATTGGCAAGGAATATGTTCCATCTTGGGTCTTGTTGATTGTGGTTGCTAGCTTTGTCTTGATTCAGGGGCAGTATTTATTCCTCAAGCATCTGCGCGTGATGGGCATGGGCTTAGCTTTCTTCATGATTATCAGCTTTGTCTACCTATCTAATGCTATTGGTACGACAGCTAGTCTGACTGGCTTCCCAGCCTTTATCAAGAGTTTGAATGCCTTGTCTGTGCTAGAAGGCATGCTGTCAGGTTACTTTGACGGCAAGACCGCTGGCTTCTTTGCCATCTTTGGCCTGATTGTTTTGCTGGCTCTGCTAGTTGCAGCTAATATCTTTATCAAGACTAGAACATTAAAAACTGAGGAAGTTTAAAAGAGTATGAAAAAAATTCTGTTTTTATTCCTACTTCTAAGTTCGTTTGCGGTGACGGCTGTTGCCGCAGATGAGCTTAAGGATAATCGTCTGCAGATAGATAATTCGCGGATTGAAAAAGAGCAAGAACTGAACTTTGGTGCACAATCGGAAGGCACCAAGTCTCTTTTCGTTGCTGAGAATCAGGAAAAAATTCAGGAAATGAAGCAGTATCAAAATAAACAGTTGGCCACAGAAGCGGGACAACTGTTTTCTGCTATACAGGGGCCGACGGATATTTACCATTCCAAGGAGCTTTTTCAGCCGGGAACGGAAAAATTGTCCAAGCTGCAGACGAGTTTGAAAAGCGATGAAGAAAGCAGCTGGGATGATTTTCTGCCAGGAGTAGTCTACTTTGTAGCAGCCATACTCTTGGTCAGTATGACTGTCTTTGTCAGCTATCGTATCAGTAAGGGAGAAGTATAAAATGGAAGGACATATCAACATCACCCTCCGTTTGCGGGATAAGGACGTGGATATTCGCATTCCTAAGCGGATTGAGGTCCGTCGTTTCATTCGGGAGATTGATCAGATTTTCAATATCGAAGGGAAGCGCCATAAGTATCAGCTGCGGATTGTTAACAAGGGGCTGATACTGGATGAGGGCAAGGTTTTGGCTGATTATCCAGTCACAACAGGAGATTTAGTAGAGATTGAGGAGATTTAAGGTGACTGAGGAAAAATTTGTATTTGCTGAACAAGAGTTTATCTATGAAAAAAATGACAAGAATTGGAGCCTAACACTGAAGCGTTCGGATGTAGCAACGCAAGATTTGCGGGAGCTCTTGCTTTTGGACCTGCACCATCCGCTTTTCTTGGAACAGGAGACTAAGGCCGACCACGATAGTGTCTACTTCACCTATCAGATTGAGCCTTTGGGGCTGTCCAAGGAAGAGATTGAAAAGCGCACGATTTCTGAGCGGATTCGTCTGGCTCTTAATGTTTTTGCTCTAGAAGCGGCACTGGAATTGCCGGTTACTTTTTTGTTGCATCCTAGCAATCTCTTTATTACCAAGGATGCGCAGGCGAAGATTGCTTATCGCGGAGTTCCCGGTATCATGACACCTCAGGCTATTTCTCGGGAGGACTTTTTGCGCCAGGCCAAGTGCTTTGCGGTGACGCTCTTTGCAGATCTGGACTTTATGGAGCTTTACAAGGGTTCGCTAGAGCTAGAAACTCTGCCAGATTTCCTAGTGGAACTGCGTGAGGCTGACAGTCTGGAAGATGCGGTTGCTGTTTTGGAGAAATCTTATCAGGAAAAGGCTGCAGAAGAAGCAGAGAAGCAGACACTGGTCTCCAAGCGCCAGCATAAGATTTTCAAACTGGCGACCATCTGGCTGACAGCAGCTGTTGTGATTTTGACCATTCCTTTGATTTACTTGATTTTCATACAAAATCCTTTCAAGGAAAAGCTGTTACAGGCGGATACTGCCTTCATCAAAGTGGACTATAGCAAGGTCATCGATGAGCTGGAGGGAATCTCTCCTAAGAGCCTGCCGAATACACAGAAATATGAACTGGCCTATTCTTATATTCAGGGGCTGGAATTTTCCGATGATCAGCGTAAGGTCATCCTGAACAATGTCACACTTAAATCAGATGATTTGTATCTCAATTACTGGATTCAAGTTGGACGTAATGATTTTGAAGATGCTTTGGATACAGCCAAACGGATTAATGACTCAGATCTAATCATCTACGCCTTGACGCAGGAGATGAAAAAGGTGCGTGAGGACGATAGTTTGTCTGGTAAGGATCGGGAGACTAAGCTTGAGTCCTTGGAAGGCGAGTATAAGAAATACTGGGATAGCCGCAAGGAGCTTCTAACTGGTGATTCTAGCTCAAGCGCTTCTGGCGAGGAAGGTTCTTCAGGAGCAAGCTCTTCCTCCAGCAGTGAAGCGTCATCTAGCAGTAGCGCGAAGGAGTAAGTATGAGCAAGACAATCATCATCTATACAGACCATCTGCGCTATGAGCTGCAGCTGACAGAGGACAAGAAAGTTCTCTTAGCAGCGAGTGAGAAGGCCCAGCTTTACCTGCCTCATCAGGAGACTCCTATCCAGCTTCAGCTAGCTAAAGGGCAAGTCTTTTATCAGATGGGGGAAGAAACGGGTGTCGTAACTGACGGCCTGGCCTTGGATAATCTGACCTTGTATCAATCTGATTCAGAACCGGCCGTTTATGACCTGCTGGACAGAAAAGAGTTGCTCATCAGCGACCAGAAGGGGGCAGCCATCAGTCTGGAAGTGCCTTTGGAGTTGCTCTTGAAGCGAACAAATGATTCTTGGCTTTTGACCAAGATGCGAGGTCAAGTTTTTCTCAATCATGTTGAGTGGACGGGAGACCAAATCCAGCTGGAAGCCGGCGACGAGCTAAGCTTGGAGGGTATCTGCCTCAAGGTCTATCCAGAAGAAATCTGGGTGACGGGTCCAGCTAAGGTCAGCTCTAACCTGACCTTGCGAGGGGCTTCTCGCCATGGTTTCTATCCAGACTATCCAGACTATCACCGTTCACCGCGGATTATCTATCGGAGTTCAGAGGACAAGATTCAGATTGCTCCGCCAAGCAAGGAGCCTCAAAAGCCCAATGATGAGCTCTTGAGACTGATTGTGCCGCCGCTCCTTATGGTTGGGGTGACGGTGCTGATTACACTGGTTCAGCCGCGGGGGATTTATATCCTCGTTACAGTTACTATGTCAATCGCCAGTGCTATCTTTTCGGTGCGCGGTTTCTTCAAAAACCGCAAGAAGTTCAAGGAAGACAAGAAGGAACGCATCGATCTTTATCACCTCTATCTGAAAGACAAGGCTATTGAGCTGAACAAGCTGGAACGTGAGCAGCGTGATGGCATGCTCTACCATTTCCCAAACATTAACGAACTGACAGGTCTGGTGACAGACTACAGCCACCGCATCTACGAGAAGACACCGCTTCACTTTGACTTTCTTTACTATCGCTTGGGACTTGGCCAGGTGCCAACCTCCTATAAGCTGACCTACGGTCAAGAGGAGCGGAGCGGAAAGAAAGATGCGCTGGAAGAGGAGGGCTATGCTCTCTACACTCGGCATAAGAAAATCCCCGACCTTCCTATCGTGGCTAATCTTAGCCATGGACCGGTCGGCTATATCGGTCCGCGCAATCTTGTTCTGGAACAGCTCCAGCTCTTGGTCATGCAGCTGGCGGTCTTTCACTCCTACCACGATGTGCAGGTGATTACCATCATGCCAGAGGAGGAGCGCGACCAGTGGGATTGGCTGCGCTGGCTGCCGCATGCGACTCTGCAAGAGCTGAACGTCCGTGGCTTTGTCTATAACCAACGGACGCACGATCAGGTCCTAAACAGTCTCAACCAAATACTGAAACTGCGCAAGGCACAGAAGGAAGAAGCGACCCGGCAGGAGACGACACTCTACAGTCCTCACTATGTGGTATTGGTCACAGATGAAAAGCTGATTCTCGACCATATCATCATGGAGTTCTTCACAGAGGATCCAACACATCTAGGCTGCTCACTCATCTTCGTGCAGGATGTGATGAGCTCGCTGTCTGAGAATATCAAGACAGTTATCAATATCAAAGACCGCAACACTGGTCAGCTAGTCATGGAAGAGGGAATCCTCAGAGAGATTGACTTCCGCTTGGATCATTTCCCAGAAGGCTATGACAAGGAACGAATCGCTCGGACCTTGGCGCCACTCAATCACCTGCAGAATCTCAAGAGCTCAATCCCTGATACGGTGACCTTTATGGAGATGTATGGGGCAGAGACCTTCTCGGACCTGCAAGTCTTGCAAAAGTGGCAACAGAATGCGCCGTATAAGAGTTTGGCAGTACCTATCGGCCTGCGGGGCAAGGAAGACCTGGTCTACCTCAACCTGCATGAAAAAGCTCACGGACCACATGGGCTCATTGCCGGGACAACGGGATCTGGGAAGTCAGAGACCATCCAATCCTATATCCTGAGTCTGGCCGTCAACTTCCACCCGCACGATGTGGCCTTCCTGCTCATCGACTACAAGGGTGGAGGAATGGCCAATCTCTTCAAGAACCTGCCTCATCTCTTGGGAACCATTACCAACTTGGACGGGGCCCAATCTATGCGGGCGCTGGCTTCCATCAATGCGGAGATTCATCGCCGGGAGCGGCTCTTCAGAGAGTTTGAAGTCAATCATATCAACCAATATCAAAAGAAATTTAAGAACGGGGAAGCAACTGAACCCCTGCCCCATCTCTTCCTCATCTCGGATGAGTTCGCAGAGCTCAAGGTCAACCAGCCTGACTTTATCAAGGAGCTGGTATCCATCGCTCGGGTCGGACGTTCCCTTGGGGTCCACTTGATCCTGGCTACTCAGAAGCCCTCTGGGGTGGTGGATGACCAGATCTGGTCCAACTCCCGCTTTAAGCTGGCGCTCAAGGTGGCAGACCGGACAGACTCGATGGAAATGCTTAAGACGCCAGATGCGGCGGAGATTACCCAGACTGGCCGGGCCTATCTGCAGGTCGGCAATAATGAAGTCTATGAACTCTTCCAGTCAGCCTGGTCAGGGGCAGACTACCAGCCGGATAAGGATGAGCTGGGTATCGAAGACCATACCATCTACCTGATTAACGACCTAGGCCAATACGAAGTGCTCAATCAAGACCTGTCAGGTCTTGACTTAGCCGAGGATATCAAGGAAGTACCGACAGAGCTGGAGGCCATTGTCAGTCAGATCCAACTATTGACAGAGAGCCAGCAGATTCCTCCAGTACCACAGCCATGGCTGCCACCGCTTAAAGAGCGGATGACTCTGCAAGAGTTGGAACCGATCCAGCCGCAGGAAGCCTGGGAGCAAAAGAAGCCGGTCTCTGTCCTTCTGGGAATGGCGGATATCCCGCAGGCACAGAAGCAAGAGCCTGTCTCAGTCAACTTGTCCAAGGATGGGCATATCCTGCTCTACGGAAGTCCTGGTACGGGGAAGACAACCTTCCTGCAGAGTGCGGCCATGGACTTGGCTCGCAAGTTCAGTCCCAAAGATGTCATGCTCTACCTGATGGACTTCGGGACCAATGGTCTAGCACCGCTAGGCCAATTACCGCAGGTGGCTGATACTCTGCTTTTGGATCAGACGGAGAAGATTGCCAAGTTTGTACGAATCATGGAGCGAGAGCTCAACCGGCGTAAGAAGCTCTTGTCTGACTACGGTGTTGGGACCTTGGAACTCTACCGTCATGCTAGCGGTCAGCAAGAGCCGGCTATCGTCATCCTGCTGGACAGCTATGAGTCCGTGAAGGAAGAGGCCTATGAAGCGGATCTCTTCAAGCTCTTGGTGCGGATCTCTCGTGAAGGTCTCAGCATCGGCGTTCACCTCTTGGTGACAGCGGGCCGTCAGTCCAACCTTCGAGCGCAGTTCTACGCCAACTTCAAGCACCAGCTGAGTCTGCCACAGAATGATGTGGGAGAAGTTCGCTCGATTGTAGGCTCTACCCCGCTTGCGAAAATGATGGAAGACATCAAGGGCCGGGCACTTATGAAGCGTGATGAAGTCGATGTCATCCAGCTGGCTTTGCCAGTAGCGGGTGCTAATGATGCGCAAGTCCTTAACAACCTGCGTCAAGAAGTCGCTTCTCTCCAAGAAGCATGGACCGGACAGCGACCAAGTGCCATTCCGATGGTACCAGAGGAGCTGACGGAGGCGGACTTCTATAGCCGGGCTAGTGTCCAAGCAGCTTATAAGCAGGGCTTGGTACCACTAGGATTGGACATGGAGACGGTTGAACCAATTACTTGGAACCTATCCAAAGGCAATATTCTCTACTTGACAGACAAGGAAGAGCAGATGGGTGCCTTTACTGAGCAGATTGCACGAGGCAAGCAGAAGGTGATTGTGCTAGCGCCGAAGTATCACTCCATTCCAGAGATGGAGGGCGTCCTGCTAGTTAGCAGCGAGGAGGATCAAGTGGATATGATTCAAGCAGTAAAATCAAAAGTTACAGAGCGACTTGAAGCAGGCTCCAGAGAACATGTTGTGACAATTATTGTTTATAATCTATCTGAACTGGTTCAGACTTTAACGATTGATATGCAAGAACAACTTGAGTTTATTCTCGAAAAAGGATTAAAAGCTGGTTATGCATCAATAATCATGAGTTCTGCAAACCTCAGTCGTAATATTGACCCAGTATCTAGGATAGCGAAAAATTATAAACAGGCCTTACTTGCTATGAGAGTAAGTGACCAAAGTATCTTGACAGTTACTAATAGGATTGTTCGTGAGCCACAGTTGGAAGAGCAAGAACATTATTACATTGCAGATAATCAAGCAAATAAAGTAAAAGTAATCATGCAGTAAAAGAGAAAAGGAGAAAAAATGGGAACAGCAGCCATCGTTACAGGTGCAGCATCAATCGCAGGTTTACAAGCCGCTGTTGCACAGAATAATGCCAAAAAAGCGGAATTGGAAGCATTGTTGTCTTCCTTGAGAGCATTTGATGCGACTATAGAATATGTTTTAAAAAATCATAGTCATATCAAATGGACATACTTTTTAGCAGGTACCAAGTATGCGGAAGAGACTCAGGCAGAACAGGATTCAGTAAAAAATGAGCAGCGGAATCTAATGACACATGTTGATAATGCATGCGACGCTGTAGAAGCCGAGATAAAAAACGTTGAAGCTCGGATTTCAAGCTTAAACGCTTCTATTAAAGTGCTAGAAGCAAGTAAGAAAAAGAGATAAAGGAGCGGTAAAATGTCAGAAGTTATTAAGATTCATAATTTACCTGGACTGGCGAACTATGGGAAAGCTTTGAATGATTATGGTAATAATATTGAAGCTGCGGCAAAGGAAACGGAGCGGCAATTTTTGACAAAAACAGACGATTCTGTTTCAGATGCTGTCCTTGCCTTTTTTGAAGAACTAAATATCCTTCAAGCGCAAGTATTTTACCAAGCGCCGGCAGCAATAAAACAATATGGAAGTTATGTACAGTTTTTTGAAGATACGGTCACTGGACTGGGATTTGATATAAAGGCTTGGACTTGGGGCGAGGGGAAGGATACCGTTGTTCAAAAGCTAAAAGTGGAGCAGGTGGACAAAATCAAAGAAGTGATGGACGGGTTGCAGCCCCTGTTAGACAGTGCAACAGAAAAAGCCTCATTTCCAGCGGTGAATCTTGCTGCTCGTCACTTGGGAACTGCTCAGTCTAATTTGGACTCTCTAGCGGAAAATAGAACAGCAACTCATGTAGGTATTGAAGCGGCTCATAATTTATTTAATTCCAACTTGTCAGAAGTAATTGCAAACTTAGATGCTCTGACGACTGTCATTACTCATGCTAAAGCAGCAGTATTAGTTCCGCCAGCAACAATATTTAGAGCTATTCAGTCTGGAATGTTGACAAGGGAAACGATGTTTTATATTGAAAATATTGAAAACGTGACAGACGCAAAAGCGATTGACGCAGCATTGAGTGGTCATCCAGAGTTGCTTATACAAATGGATACAAATAGTATCTCTGAAGGGACCTATCCTTCTTTGGCTAGTATCATGTCAGACTGGTGGGAACGAGAAGACGTTGGAGTGTTAAATCGCTATCTAGACTCTTTCACTAATGTTGATTCTGTTAAAGTTGGGGATTTCTCTCAAAAAATGATGATAGGTGGCATGAAAGCTTCCTTAGTCCTTGAAGGGAAAATGCAGACGATGTTTTATGAGGGCAAAACTTTGGACTCTCCAGAGTTAACCGCCAAGCAGAAGCGTTTAGATGCTTTAAATGGTTTTAATGGATTGATGAAATCAGTTCAGATTTTAGAGGTTGGTGTTAGCAGAGAATCTCTAAAAAATCCAGGAAACGCTGAAGGACAAGAATACCGTTATAGATATCATAAGAGAAATCTAAGTCTGGCTTTTGATAATGGTCTTGGGAAGTTGACGTTAAAGACAATATCTTTTGATGCTATACAGCCTGTGAGTGATGCTCAACGAGACCGCACTTTTGATCTTGTTAAAAATGCACCTAAAGGTCCATTGCTGGGAATGTACAGAAAAGAAGAAACCTTTACTTCTGGTACAGAATCAGCTACGTTTGGAGTGAGAGGGATAGAATATAACGAAGCAATGCAAGCTTATGAAAAAGAACGCAAAGAAGCTACAAAGAAGTTTATTGCGAATATGGTTGTTATGACGACGGATGCCGTCACAACAATAATGGGGCCGGAGGCGTATCTGGCAAATAAAGTCTTCCAGTCAGTTGCTCGTTTAGAAGGTATTAAAGCAGCTCATAATAGCTATAGATTATATAAGCGAGTGGATGGATCAGATTCTTCAGCACTGAAAGAGAAAGTTAAAATGGGAGTGGCTGGTGCAGGGGCTGATAGTTTGAATGCTTTCTTTGATTGGAGGAAGAACCTTGACGAAATAGATGTCAAAGAAGAAACAGAAAAAAATAAGCGTCTTCAAGATTACACAAGTCAGGGGCAATCGTATCTTAAAAAAGGAGGGAATACCATCGATCATGATTCAACTATCTACCGGGATTTCAATGCTGGTTTACGACAGAGAGAACTAGATGAAAATGGCGTTACAGGTTTTATGAATTCTGGCTATTCTGGCTATGACGGAAACAAGGATGAAATACAACAAAAGATTGATACTAAAATTGACTCATATAATGCTGGTGTAAAGGAAGAAGATAAAATATCAGACCAAGTGAGAAAATATGCCAAGGGTGAGACAGTCTTTACTGAAGATGGGCAAAAGCTTACTTTGGAAAAGATGACTTCAAAACAGCTTAAACAGTTTGAGAATGTGATTGGAAATCTTGGAGATAACAGCACTAGTCACTTTGGTGAGTACTTGGATGAGACATTTGGTAAATAGGAGACCGATTATGAAATGGACTAAAACAAAAATAGTTATTACCTTGGGAGTAGTATTACTATCATCTTTGCTGGCTTGGATCCTCTACCTTTACTACAATGAACAATATTACGGACAGTTCTTTCAGTATTCGGGTAAAGCAAAGATTGATAATTATGAAATTATTGCGGATGGTGCAGGCGCTATTGTCCATTGGACTTCAATAACCCCAGAAGAAGATAAAAAGATGGCTGAGTTCGGTAGTCATTTTCGTGACAAAATTGACCAAAAAAGTTCTCGCTATATTCTGCGGCAGAACATTAAACTGAAAGAGCTTCCCTATCGTCTGATGGAAAGACCATCTGACGGTGCCTATTGGACTCTTAGTGTCTATCATATCAATGATAAAAAAATTGAAGAAGAAAAGGAGATAGATCTTTACAAAGTTGTAGAGAGTTACAATTCTAATTATTTACCAGCAGAACTAGGAGGAATTTACACTTGGCAAGGTCAAGACTATTTATGGATAGAAATACGAGATTTAGAGAATCCTCAAGAAACAAGACCGCTTTTCCTTAATCTAAAGAGTAGAAAATTGGAAGAAAACGAAATCTTAGCTCAAGATGACATGAGAAAACCTTTTATAAGGCTAGCGACTAATTGGGACCAAAAAGCAAGTGGCATTTATACCACTACTCCCGGTGGAGAAGTTCGAATAGATAAATCCGTTTTAGGACAGACTCAGTTTGATAGTAGTTCGAAGGCTTACAAGCTTTTAGAAAAAAAAGGAACGACTGTGTTTTTATTAAACTCGAAGAACAGTGCAGAAAGTTTTAGTCGGGAAGCAGCTGTCTATAGTCTACTTATGCCGGATACTGTGAATGTATATGAAGCTGTGACCATTCCTCCAGAGGTGTCTGTCGACAGTCAGGAGCATATCGTCAACTCTAAAGAAGAGTTTGACAGATACTATGATATTGAAAAGGCTAAAAAGCTGTATCATGAAACAGAGTAAGAAAGGAGAAAAATATGGCAGGTAACAAAGAGGGTGAAAAACGAATCAGCGCCCAAACGATTAAAGGTGTTGAAGCTTCCTTTAAAGCTTATACAGATACAATTCCAACAAGTACGGAAAACAGCTTGATTGAAGCACCAGTGACCGCAAATTTTCAGGCCGCAACGGAAAAAGTTAAAAGTTCAATGGAATCTTTGACAGAAACAGTGCAGTCTTTGGATGTTTACCTCAATAGTGTAGCGGACACATTTGTAGAGATGGATGCGGATATCGCGACAGGGATTGGAGAAAGATTAAATCAATCATTCAAACCGATTGGTAAAGATAAGATGTATGACAAGCCACCAATGGAACCCAGTGCTGGAAATGACGCGTCAAGTAAACCAAGCAAATATGATAATGCACTTCCTGGTGCTGATAAAAAATAAGCAGGAAAAGTCAAGATCAAATGACTTTGTGCTATTCCACCTGAATATCAATTCAGGTGGTTTTCTTTTGAAACCGTGTTTAGATGCTCTGCTATCGCTCAAAAAACAACAAACTTCCTCCCCCATACATCCCCCTTATGCTATAATAGTCTATAGAAAGTCGAGGGAATGATGAAGAAAATATTATTGGTGGTTGTGGTGCAGGGCTTGGCTATCTTTGTGATTACTGGTCTGCTTTGTTTATTTATGCGGGGGGATTTTTTCTTCCGTGCTTTGGCGCCGATTTTTGGTCTGGCAGCGGGAGGTTTTCGCTTCGTGACGGCCATGGTGACAAAAGCGTTTGCGCCTAGTCTTTATGAGGACAGCAAGAAAAAGGAATAATCTATAGAGTAGACAGTAGGTCTGGGGTCTTTGCCTCAGGCCTTTTGTCATAAATATTAGCATTAGTCATGTGAAGCTTTAATATTTTTCAGAAAAAGAACGGACAGAAGGGCTTTCTTAGGCGCTTTGTGGTAAAATAGTAACAGAATTAAAAATTTGGAGAGTAAAGATGAAACGTTCTATGTATGCTGGGCGTGTTCGCAAGGAGCATGTTGGTCAGGAAGTCACTTTGAAGGGCTGGGTAGCCCGCCGTCGGGATTTGGGCGGTCTGATTTTCATTGATTTGCGCGACCGCGAAGGCATTATGCAGCTGGTCATCAATCCTGAGACTGTGGCTGCTGAGGTCATGGCGACCGCAGAAAGTTTGCGCAGTGAGTATGTTCTGGAGGTGACAGGTAAGGTAGCTGCGCGTGAGCAGGCCAATGACAAGCTGGCGACAGGAAGCGTGGAGCTACATGTGGAAAGCCTGACTGTCTTAAATACAGCCAAGACGACGCCTTTTGAAATCAAAGACGGCATCGAGGTGAATGACGATACGCGTTTGCGCTACCGTTATCTGGACTTGCGCCGGCCAGAGATGCTGGAAAACTTCAAGCTCCGTGCCAAGGTGACTCACTCTATCCGCAATTATCTAGATGAGCTGGAGTTCCTTGATGTGGAAACGCCTTTCCTATCTAAGTCAACGCCGGAAGGAGCGCGTGATTACTTAGTGCCTAGCCGGGTTCATCAGGGGCATTTTTACGCTCTGCCACAGAGTCCGCAGATTACCAAGCAGCTCTTGATGAACGCTGGTTTTGACCGTTATTACCAGATTGTTAAATGCTTCCGTGACGAGGACTTGCGTGGTGACCGTCAGCCAGAGTTTACTCAGGTGGACTTGGAGACTTCTTTCTTGTCTGATCAGGAGATTCAGGACATTACAGAAGGCTTGATTGCTCGTGTCATGAAAGAGACCAAAGGTATTGATGTTTCTCTGCCTTTCCCTCGTATGAAGTATGATGATGCCATGGCTCTTTATGGGGTTGATAAGCCTGATACTCGTTTTGAGATGTTGTTGCAGGACTTGACAGAGCTTGTCAAGGGAGTTGACTTCAAGGTCTTTTCAGAAGCTCCAGCTGTCAAAGCTATCGTGGTGGAAAATGCTGCAGATAAATACTCTCGCAAGGATATAGACAAGCTGACAGAGCAAGCAAAACAGCATGGTGCTAAAGGTCTTGCTTGGGTGAAAGTAGCTGATGGTGAACTGTCTGGGCCAGTTGCTAAGTTCTTGACAGACTTGACAAGTCAGTTGACAGAAGCTTTACAGCTTGAAAATAATGACCTAGTTCTCTTTGTAGCTGATACTTTGGAAGTGGCAAACGCTGCTTTGGGAGCTCTTCGTGTACGCTTGGCCAAAGAGTTGGACTTGATTGACCCTGATACATTTAACTACCTTTGGGTGGTCGATTGGCCCATGTTTGAATGGTCAGAAGAAGAGGGCCGCTACATGAGTGCCCACCATCCTTTCACCCTGCCTCAGAAAGAGTCTGAGCAAGAGCTGGAAGGCGACCTGAGCAAGGTAAGGGCTGTGGCTTATGATATCGTCCTCAATGGTTATGAGTTAGGTGGCGGCAGTCTTCGGATCAACCAGAAAGACTTGCAGGAGCGGATGTTCAAGGCACTTGGCTTCTCAGCTCAAGAAGCTACCGAGCAGTTTGGCTTCCTTTTGGAGGCTATGGACTATGGTTTTCCACCGCATGGCGGCTTAGCTCTGGGCTTGGACCGCTTTGTGATGCTCTTGGCTGGTGAAGAAAATATCCGCGAAGTCATCGCCTTTCCGAAAAATAACAAGGCTTCTGATCCAATGACACAGGCACCTAGCCCAGTGTCGGTCGCTCAACTAGAGGAATTAAGTTTACAAGTGGAAGCACATGAAGAAGACTAATTTTTACAAACTCTTTCGCTATTATGTCCGCAGGTTTGCTTATAATTTTAAGATTTTGCGGTCTTTAAAGAGTATCTCGCGTGAGAAGTACGATGAGAAGATTTCTGCCTCGCTTGTCTATGCCTTTTTGTCGGCTGTTGCAGTTAATTTCTTCTTTCAGCCGGGGCATGTTTATTCCAGCGGGGCGACTGGTCTGGCGCAGGTTATTACTGCTCTCAGTACTCGCTTCTTTGGTTTTACCATTCCGGTTTCTGTGACTTTTTACGCTATCAATATTCCGCTGATGATCCTGGCTTGGTACCAGATTGGGCATAAGTTTACCATTTTCACCTTTATCACGGTTACGATGAGCTCGCTCTTTATCCAGTTTGTGCCAGAAGTGACCTTGACTGATAATCCTATTATCAACGCCCTTTTCGGCGGTGTGGTCATGGGAACGGGGATTGGCTTTGCCCTTAAGTCCAGCATTTCCAGCGGTGGGACTGATATTGTCAGTCTGACTGTTCGGAAAAAAACGGGCCGAAATGTCGGGAATATTTCCTTGATTGTTAATGGAATTATTATGCTGATTGCGGGTCTGACCTTTGGCTGGGAGTATGCGCTGTACTCCATGATTACTATTTTTGTGTCTAGCCGAGTGACGGATGCGGTCTTTACCAAGCAGAAGCGTATGCAAGCCATGATTATCACCAGCCATCCAGACAGAGTGATTGATAAGATTCACAACAAGCTGCATCGTGGGGCGACAGTTATTCATGGCGCCGAGGGAACTTATAATCATGAGAAAAAAGCTGTTCTGGTGACAGTTATCACCCGAGCTGAGTTTAATGAATTTAAGCAAATCATGAAGCATACAGATCCAGCTGCCTTCGTTTCCGTCGCAGATAATGTCCATATCTTGGGACTCTTTGTGGAGGAGTGAAGATATCCATTAAGTTTGGGAATGCGAAGTAGTATAGTGTGGGAGTTTGTGCTTAAAACGAGGTTTTGTGATAGGAGATTCATATGCGGTAGGACAATAGTCCCACCGCTTTCTATTCTCTATTGTGGAGGGTGGAAATCTCAAGTAAGAAAGGATATGCAAATGCAGGAGATTATCAGAAAATGACGACGTATAAAAAAATCATGAATATCGCCTTGCCGGCTATGGCGGAGAACTTTTTACAGATGCTCATGGGAATGGTCGACAGCTATCTGGTGGCCAGTCTTGGGCTGATTGCGATTTCTGGTGTCTCGGTGGCCGGCAACATCATTACGATTTATCAGGCAATTTTTATCGCGCTGGGGGCTGCTATTTCCAGTCTCATCTCCAAGACTCTGGCTCAGGGAGACAAAGAGCGTCTGGCCTATCATACAGCTGAGGCTATCAAGCTAACCTTGCTTCTGAGTCTTCTGTTGGGGCTGATTTCCCTGCTCTTTGGCAGGCAGATGCTGGATCTTCTAGGGACGGAAAAAGCGGTAGCTGAAGCAGGTGGTCTTTATCTGGCTCTGGTTGGTGGGACTATTGTTCTGCTAGGCTTGATGACTTCTTTTGGAGCTTTAGTGCGGGTCACACGCAATCCTAGATTTCCCATGTATGTCAGTCTTCTGACCAATGTCCTCAATGCTCTCTTTTCCGGTCTGGGGATTTACGTCTTTCGGCTTGGTATTGTCGGTGTAGCGCTGGGAACGGTGCTGGCTCGTTTGGTGGGTGTGCTGATTCTTTGGCGGGAGCTGGATTTGTCCACAATCCGCTGGCGCTGGGGCTTAGATGGAGAGCTCTTGCGCCTGTCTCTGCCAGCTGCTGGAGAGCGGCTCATGATGCGGGCGGGTGATGTAGTGATTATCGCCATTGTGGTCGTCTTTGGGACGGATGCAGTAGCGGGGAATGCCATCGGCGAAGTCCTGACTCAGTTTAACTATATGCCAATCTTCGGGGTCGCAACAGCAACAGTCATGCTGGTAGGCCATGCAGTAGGTGAGGGAGATATGAAAGAGGTCGGTCTGATTCGTCAGCGGACCTTCTGGCTGTCTTTTGCTTGCATGCTGCCCGTGGCTCTAGGAATTTTTGCTTTTGGTCGGCCACTGACCTTGCTCTATACGGACAATAGCGGAGCTATCACAGCCAGTCTTTCAGTCATGCTTTTCTCCCTGCTGGGAACTCCCATGGCAGTCGGAACCGTGATTTACACAGCTATCTGGCAGGGTCTGGGCAATTCCAGACTGCCCTTTTATGCCACGACTGTTGGCATGTGGCTGATTCGCATTATTGCCGGTTACTTGCTGGGTGTGACCTTTGGCTTGGGTCTGCCAGGGGTCTGGACTGGGATGCTCTTGGACAATGGCTTCCGCTGGCTATTTTTAAAGGTTTTATTTGACAGAAAAATGAGGGAATTCACATGACAAAAGCGTTTATTTGGGATTTGGACGGCACCTTGCTGGACTCCTACGATGCTATTTTGGCAGGAATTGAAGAAACCTATGCTCACTATGGTCTAGACTTCGACAGGGCGAGTATTCACAGCTATATCCTAAAGCACTCTGTCCAGAAACTCTTGGAAAAAGTGGCATCTGAGAAAGGGCTGGACGCTGCTGAGATGAATGCCTTCCGTGGGGCAAGCCTAAAGGAGAAAAATGCTCAGGTCCATCTGATGGAAGGAGCTGCGGAGATACTGGCCTGGGCTGAAGAGCAGGGCATTGCCCAGTTCGTCTATACCCATAAAGGAATCAATGCCCATCAAATTTTGCAAGACTTGGACATTCATGACTATTTTACAGAAATCATCACAACAGCCAACGGCTTTGAGCGCAAGCCCCACCCAGAAGGGGTTGACTATCTGCTCGAGAAATATGGTCTGGATAAGCAGAAGACCTACTATATCGGCGATCGGACGCTGGACGTGGATGTTGCAGTCAACAGTGGCATCCAGAGCATTAACTTCTGTGACTACCGACCGGAAATCAATCAGAAAATAGAGAAGTTGGTGGATATCAAGCAACTATTTACAAGATAAAAAGCAGACTAGAACTGATCTACTGTCAGTCTAGCCTGCTTTTTCTTTTACATATGCTCAATGTGAAGTTCTAGCAAGAACTCAAGAGCCTCGGGAGAACAGTTTTCTTTTTCAATTGCGAAACCAGTGCTCTCCCCTATCAAGATATAAAAATCTTGCTTTGTCATAATGATCTTGACAATATCATCATAGGTATAGCGAAATTCTCCGCGTTTACTCTGAGCTACAAAAGCCTCTCTGTCAAATATCAGAGTGACCTCCATGTTCTGAAATAAAGGATTTTTTTGATAGGCTCTCTTTATCTGATAATTCATGCCAAAATAGTACATAGAGGCGAAAATAGGGGGAAACAATATGACAGACATTATCTTTTCCTCTAATGGACTGAGCATTACGTAGGTGAACAGCCCGACTATCAGTATGATTATGTATAATACAAATCCTTTTCGTCGTATGAGAATAGCCCATGAAAATCTTTTATAAACTTCTTCAGTCAGAAGAGTTGTGATACGGATTGGAAACATCTTTTACCTCCAGTTTTTATATTATAACATATAAGAGCGATAAGATTTAGCCGAGCCTTGCTAGGCGATACCATCTTTTATGGGAGGTGAGTGATTCTTTCGTCTTTATCTAAAACTAGCACATCTGGCATGGAAAGATTATGCCAGAAGTTATAATCAATGCTGGAGTCGAATGCGCTTAGTAAAATGCAGATAAGGTTACCATGGGAGCTAATGATAATCTCTTTGTTTTGATGTTTGCTTTCCAGTTCTTGAAGAAGAGCTAAGGCTCGCTGTTGAGCTTGTTGATTAGACTCGCCACCAACAAATGAAAAAGTCGGCTGTGACCAAAGTTGCATGAGGGCTTCTTCAAAGTCTTGGTCGGCAATCGCTTGACTGCTTAGCTTTCGCTCTATTAGCCGTTTGTCGGTTTGAATAGCGAGTTTAAGGCTTTGAGCCAAAGGCTCGACCGTTTGAATGGCTCTGCAGTAGGGGCTAGAATAAATGGCGGTAATGAATTTGTCTGCTAAAAATTCAAGCTGTGCCAAGGATTCTCGCCCTTTGTCTGATAATGGTCGGTTGATTTCATCAGGTGTATAGTTAGAATGCGCATGACGGATAAAATAGTAGGTGTTGTTCATAAAATGATTATAGCAAAATTTAAATCTCCATTCATTTTCTACCTATTTTCCACGCCGCCTTTTCTGTCTTTGTCCGCCTTTCGTGTTATAATAAACCTATGGAAAAAAAGAATAAGTTATTATTAATTGACGGTTCGTCCGTTGCTTTTCGCGCTTTTTTTGCGCTTTATAATCAAATTGACCGTTTCAAGAGTCCATCGGGCCTGCATACCAATGCCATTTATGGCTTCCACCTCATGCTCAATCATCTCTTGGAGCGCGTGCAGCCGACTCATGTCCTGGTAGCTTTTGATGCCGGTAAGACGACCTTTCGGACCGAGATGTACGCCGACTATAAGGCTGGCCGGGCCAAGACACCGGATGAATTTCGTGAGCAACTGCCCTTTATCCGAGAAATGCTGCAGCACCTAGGCATTCACTTCTATGACTTGGCTCAATACGAGGCGGATGACATCATCGGAACCTTGGACAAGATGGCTGAAAAGACAGCTGTGCCTTATGATGTGACCATTGTCAGTGGCGATAAAGACTTGATTCAGCTGACGGATGATAATACCGTGGTGGAGATCTCTAAGAAAGGCGTGGCCGAGTTTGAGGAATTTACCCCAGCCTACCTCATGGAGAAGATGGGCATCACGCCAGAGCAGTTCATTGACCTTAAGGCGCTGATGGGCGACCAGTCGGATAACATCCCCGGCGTGACCAAGATCGGCGAGAAGACTGGTCTCAAGCTCCTTTTGGAGTATGGCTCTTTGGAAAATCTCTATGAAAACATCGACCAGCTCAAGGCTTCCAAGATGAAGGAAAATCTGATCAAAGACAAGGACAAGGCTTTCTTATCTAAAACTCTAGCTACCATCAATACTCAGGCTCCGATTGAAATCGGGCTGGATGATTTGGTTTACAACGGTCCGCAGGTAGAGGCTCTGAGCAAGTTCTATGACGAGATGGGCTTCAAGCAGCTTAAGGCTCAGCTAGGAACTGGTCAAGAGCCGGTAGAAGTCAAACCAATTGAATTTACTAAAGTGACTGAGGTGACAGCGGATATGCTGGCACCAGAGCAATTCTTCTATTTTGAAATCTTGGGTGACAACTACCACAAGGAAGAGATTGTCGGCCTTGCTTGGGGAGATAGTCGTCAGATTTATGTCGGCTCCAGCGATTTACTACAGCAACCTCTCTTTCAGGAGTTTTTGACAAAAACAGCTCTGAAAACCTACGACCTCAAGCGGACCAAGGTACTGCTCAGTCATTACGGCATTGAACTACCAGCAGCCTCCTTTGATGCGCGCCTAGCCAAGTATCTGCTTTCGACGGTCGAGGATAATGAGCTGGCGACTATTGCTCGCCTCTACGGCCAAACAATCCTGCCGACTGATGACGAGGTGTATGGCAAGGGGGCCAAGCGTGCTCTGCCGGAGCAAGAGCAACTCTTTGAGCATCTAGCCCGTAAGATCCAAGTGCTGCTGGAAACAGAAGAACCTATGCAAGAACAGCTTCGCGCCCACGATCAGCTGGATTTGTTGCTTGAAATGGAGCAACCGCTGGCCTTTGTCCTAGCTAAGATGGAGATTGCGGGGATTAAGGTTGAGCGGGAAACCCTGCAGGGCATGCAGGCGGAAAATGAAAAGACGCTGGAAAGTCTGACTCAGGAGATTTATGATCTGGCTGGTCAGGAGTTTAATATTAACTCGCCGAAACAGTTGGGAACCATTCTCTTTGAGGATATGGGGTTGCCGCTGGAGTACACCAAAAAGACCAAGACGGGTTACTCGACAGCGGTTGATGTGCTGGAGCGCCTAGCTCCCATTGCACCGATTGTGTCTAATATTCTGGAATACCGTCAAATCAGCAAGCTCCAGTCCACTTATATCATCGGACTGCAGGAGGCCATTGCTGCTGACGGCAAGATTCACACTCGCTATGTTCAGGATTTGACTCAGACGGGCCGCCTATCCTCGGTTGACCCGAACCTGCAGAACATCCCCGTTCGTTTGGAGCAGGGGCGCCTCATTCGCAAGGCCTTTGTGCCAGAGTGGGCAGACAGTGTACTACTCAGCTCGGATTATTCCCAGATTGAGCTGCGGGTGCTGGCTCACATTTCTCAGGACGAGCATTTGATTGCTGCCTTTCAGCATGGAGAAGACATTCACACGGCTACAGCCATGCGGGTCTTTGGTATTGAAAAGGCAGAGGATGTGACGCCTAATGACCGTCGCAATGCCAAGGCCGTCAACTTTGGAGTGGTCTATGGCATTTCCGACTTTGGCCTAGCCAATAATCTGGGCATTTCCCGTAAGGCTGCTAAAGACTATATTCAGACTTATTTTGAGCGTTTCCCAGGCATCAAGAATTATATGGAAACTATCGTTCGCGAAGCGCGTGATAAAGGCTATGTAGAGACCATTTACCATCGTCGTCGTTCTTTGCCGGACATCAATTCCCGCAACTTTAACATCCGAAATTTTGCGGAGCGCACAGCCATTAACAGCCCGATCCAAGGATCGGCCGCAGACATTCTCAAAGTCGCTATGATTAATCTGGACCGAGCTCTGACAGAGAAGAATTTTAAATCTCGCATGCTCTTGCAGGTTCACGATGAAATCGTACTGGAAGTGCCAAACGGCGAGTTAACAGCCGTCCGCCAACTAGTCAAAGAAACCATGGAGGCTGCGATTGAGCTGGCCGTTCCACTAGTGGCTGATGAAAATGCCGGCCAAACTTGGTACGAGGCGAAGTAAGATACAAAGAGCGTCAAAACCGACTGAAAATTAGGCAGCCGGACGAAGGAGCGATGCTCCTAGAACGGATGATCTATTTTCCAAGGTTTTAGCTCGTGTTCAGTTTAAGATATCGAGGGCGTAAAACACAAAGTGAAAATAGAAAGCTGACACAGCTTTCAATGAATGCGAGGAAGCTTGTCTTTTTCACACGGTACTTAGACTAGATTCTGTTAAAACATGAATACTACAAAACTATCCAGCTTTATTATGAATGAGGAGGAAGCACATGACTTATCATTTTCAAAATCCCAGCGATGCCATCGTCAAGCATTATCTGAAAAACAGCAAGGTAATTGCTGTTGTTGGCTTGTCTGACCGCGAAGAAACGACCAGCAACCGTGTGTCCAAGGAGATGCAGGAGCGAGGTTATCGCATTATCCCAGTTAATCCGCGGGCAGCGGGCAGTCAGATTTTTGGTGAGACTGTTTATGCCAGTCTTAAAGACATTCCTTTCCCGGTGGATATTGTCGATGTATACCGTCGCAGTGAGTTTTTGCCAGATGTGGCACTGGATTTTCTGCAGTCGGATGCCAAGATTTTCTGGGCTCAGTTGGGCTTGGAGAGCGAGGAGGCTGAGCAGATTTTGCGGACAGCCGGTCGGGATGATATTGTCATGGATCGCTGCATTAAGCGCGAGCATACACGCTTGATTCTGGGCGAATAAGATGGCCAAGTTAGTTATCATTCGTGGAAATTCCGGCTCTGGCAAGTCTAGCCTGGCCAGAAAACTGCAGACTCACTACGGCCGAGGGACTCTCTTGATATCGCAGGATACGGTTAGACGGGACATGCTCAAGGAAAAAGTCGAGCCTGGAAATTTGTCTATTGACCTGACGGAGACACTGGCTCGCTTTGGCTACGAGCATGATTTGCTGGTTCTGGTAGAAGGATTTTATGAGACAGACATTTACGGACAGATGCTAGAGCGGCTGAAAAAACTTTTTGCTCCACAGGTCTTTGCTTACTACTATGACCTATCCTTTGAAGAAACAGTCCGCCGCCATCAGACTAGAGCGAAGCAAGAAGAATTTACCCCAGCCGACATGAAGCGCTGGTGGAAAGACCGAGACTTCTTGGGCTGGGAAGAGGAAGCCTTTGACAAAATCTGCGCCACCCTTGACAAGACAGTCTATAATAGCAAATAAAAAAACAACTCACAAGCTTAGGACAAGGAGTCCTGTGCCTGTGGGTTGTTTTCAGGTGAGATTGCTTTTTCTTTTTTCAATTCCTCGTAAAAGAGAATGTAAGCAGTCGCCGTATAAGGGAGAACTATACAATTCAGCAAACCGTAAGTTAATCTGGCCAATAAATTCCAGCCGATGAAGCTCAGATTAAGCATAAAAAGCTTTCCTTTATAGCCTTTCATTAGCTTCCGGCTTTGACGGATAGCATAGAAAGGTCCCTGGTAACTCCCAGCCTCAAGCTGGTCATAGAGGATGAACTCTGCTTGAGCATAAGCATAGTACTGAGGGATGGCAATACCTAAGCCAGTGAATATCAAGAGGGTTCCCAGTAACATACCAGGGGTGTATTGAAGAATCTGCTGGCCTGCAGCACTTTGAGCCGTCACTACTGTATGGGCTGGGATTTTTTCAGAAATAGAGAGAATTTTATAAGCATTAAAGATTGCTAGGAGACTCCCGCAGAACATAGGAATATTCCAAAGGAAAATCAGCAGTTGTTTGAGCAAAATCGTCTTGAAGACAGGTGTAAAATTCTTGCTCGTGAAAAGCTGGCCAATATCTGAAAAGCTAACGTCATCCTTTGTATTATGAAGGACCTTTATCATGGTATAGCTGGCAGAAAGCAGCAGGAGAGTCGTGATAAACTGGATGGTCGTCGGGAAAAGATTTTTACTAATGAGAAGATAGATGGCCTGGCTAAAAGTTAGGCTGGGAATGGAATCTCTTAGATTATCATTAAGGGAAAGTAAGATGCTGAGGATGCTGACAAGAGTTGGGGCCGCAAACAAAAGAAAAATCCCTCTCGTTTGGCTGCGGACGGTACGAGCCTGAGCTCTGATGTTACTTAGATTCATAATTCCTCCATTTGGATTTGTCTGTTACATTATATCATACCCCGTGACAGATAGAAGTTTTTTTGGTAAAATCATACGGTATCTTATGAGCCCTTGCTGCTCATTATATAGAAGAAAAATCGCTGGGACTGTTTTTCCCAGCAGGAGGAAACATGTCAACATCACCGATTCAGTATCGTTTGATCAAAAAAGAAAAGCACACAGGTGCTCGTTTGGGAGAAATTATCACGCCTCACGGGACTTTTCCAACACCTATGTTTATGCCGGTTGGAACCCAGGCGACGGTCAAGACCCAGTCACCTGAAGAGCTCAAGCAAATGGGTTCAGGTATCATCTTGTCCAATACTTACCACCTCTGGCTGCGGCCAGGCGATGAACTGATTGCCCGTGCAGGTGGCCTGCACAAGTTCATGAACTGGGACCAGCCTATTCTGACGGATAGCGGAGGTTTTCAGGTCTATTCTCTAGCTGACAGCCGCAATATCACAGAAGAAGGAGTAACCTTTAAGAACCACCTCAATGGTTCCAAAATGTTCCTGTCGCCAGAAAAGGCCATCTCCATCCAGAACAATCTAGGCAGTGACATTATGATGTCCTTTGATGAATGCCCGCAGTTCTACCAGCCTTATGATTATGTCAAGAAGTCCATTGAGCGGACTAGCCGTTGGGCAGAGCGTGGACTCAAGGCCCACAGCCGTCCACACGACCAAGGTCTCTTTGGGATTGTTCAGGGTGCTGGCTTTGAAGATTTGCGTCGTCAGTCTGCTCAAGACTTGGTCAGCATGGATTTTCCGGGCTACTCTATTGGAGGACTGGCTGTTGGAGAGTCTCACGAAGAGATGAATGCTGTGCTGGACTTCACAACGCCTATGCTGCCTGAAAACAAGCCTCGCTATCTCATGGGAGTTGGAGCGCCAGATAGCTTGATTGACGGGGTTATCCGTGGTGTGGATATGTTTGACTGCGTCCTGCCGACTCGGATTGCCCGAAACGGTACCTGTATGACCAGCGAAGGGCGTCTGGTTGTTAAAAACGCTCAGTTTGAGGAAGATTTCACGCCGTTGGACCATGACTGCGACTGCTACACTTGCAGCAACTACACGCGGGCTTATATCCGCCACTTGCTCAAAGCGGATGAAACCTTTGGCATCCGCCTGACCAGCTATCACAACCTCTACTTCTTGGTAAACCTTATGAAGAAGGTCCGCCAAGCTATCATGGATGACAACTTGCTGGAATTCCGTGAAGACTTTATTGAGCGCTACGGCTACAATAAATCCAGCCGAAATTTCTAAGAATCTCCATTTGAAAGGAGAAGCTATGTCTGATGAAGAGAAATTGCTGAAAAGATTGACAGCGTATCTGTCAGGCGACCAAAACCATACCCTGCGTATTTACGGTCACGGTGCTTCGGGGAAGTCAACTTTTGCTCGAAAACTCCAGCTAGCCTTGGGTGAGGACCGAGCCAATCTGTTGGAAACAGATCCTTATGTAATTACTGGAGAGTATCGAGATTTGCTCAGTTCCAAAGATTTTCCTCATCAAAAAGTCACAGCCTGCCTCCCAGCCGTTCATGAACTCGGGAGTCTGGAGCGAGATATTTGTGCCTTGCAGTCTGGTCTGGATATTCTGACCATTGGCACAGCTTGGTCGCCTAGCTTGCGATTATCAGCCCAAAAGCCTATTCTGATAGTAGAAGGTATGTCGGCTGCCTTTTTGCCTGAAAGTTTGTTTGATTTGTCGCTTTGCTTTTACACGGACGATCAGACTGAGTTAGAACGACGCTTGGCACGGGATGTGGCTGTGCGAGAGCGCAGGCCAGAGTGGATAGAGCAGACGCATCTGGCTCGACGAGAGCAATATAGGCACTTTTATCAACCCTATCTAGCAGTTGCAGACCTTGTCATCTGCCAGTCGGGCAATAGCTTTCGCATTGAAAAGAACAGTCCCTTGTTATAAAACAAAGTAGCCAAGGGTAAATTTTCGTTTCTAATCTCACTGATGTGCGTCAGTGAGATTTTTCTTTTTCTTTCTATTCAGGGCAGAGTCTATATGGTAAAATAGATAGAGTGTTTTGTTATTTTGCCAGAAACATCATTTTTTTGAGTTAATTACGTTGAATATATAAAAATCAAGGAGTATAACATGAAAAGAATAAGTGCAAAGGCTATTTTGGCAACTGCTCTAGTTTTGATTCTGCAAGGTTGCAGTCAGCAAAAGGCAGTAGAAAAGCCTAAAACTTCTGCTAGCCAAAGCCAATCTGTATCATCTAGCCAAGCTAGTTCTTCTAGTGAAGCAAGCTCTTCCAGCAGCCAAGAAAAACCGGTAAAGTCTGATGAGGAATCTTACCAAAAGGTTTTTGAAGACTATCGTTTGCTTTTGTCGAGCAACAGCTCTGATACTCAAGTGGCAGAAAATCTTCGAAATCAGCTGCACTTCCCTCTAGAATACTGGACGGTAGATAATATATTAGCGCAGCCAGATGCTCTTGCCTATAGTTTTCACGACCTCAATGGTGATGGGCAAAAGGAGCTCTTGGTTGGAGCTAAGTTTGGAGAAAAACCTTACCACTTAGTATCTCTTTATTACCTCAAAAGTCAGGAGCCAGCCTTGTTGGGAGAGTCGCATGCAGCTAGTGTCGGAGGTTCTAGGGTAACTCTCTTTGTTTACCGAGATGGCCGTGTCTTAAGCTCTCACTGGCATTCCGGAAGCGGAAACGGTCAAGCAACTCTATATCAGCTGTCTAACCAGAATCAGGAACTCGAAACCCTTCAGCAAATTGATTTCACAAAGACTGCCGATGCTGGGGAAAGCCAATTTGGTCTTAGCCAAGCTGACCGTTTAGATATGGATAGTTTAACTTGGAAGAAATTCTAAGAGAAATCAATCTGGAATAAAATCTATAAAGTTGCTTTCAAAGCAGCTTTTTTCTATATCTTAACCGTGATTACTTCCATTATAAGCTGAACTTTTCGAGTTGAATTGAAGAACAAAGTATAGTTATTAATAAAGAAAACTCTTTCATAAAAAATTATCCTAAAAATCTTTAAAAAATTACTCAAATCCCTTGCAATGACTGGTTCTTTGTGTTAAGATACTATGGTGCTGTAAAAATACAGTGTGTAGCTTTGATGCAAGAGGTTGCGACACGCTCGGTTGCATTGCCACGCAATCGCCTGTCGGTTTTCTTGTGGAGCTAGCCTATTATCTTAAATAGACGAAAAGGAGAAAAAGATGGCAAACAAAAAAATCCGCATCCGTTTGAAAGCTTACGAACATCGTACACTTGACACAGCGGCTGCAAAAATCGTAGAAACTGCTACTCGTACTGGTGCTGAAGTTGCGGGTCCAATCCCACTTCCAACTGAGCGCAGCCTCTACACAATCATTCGTGCGACTCACAAATACAAAGACTCTCGCGAACAATTTGAAATGCGTACTCACAAACGCTTGATCGATATCATCAACCCAACTCAAAAAACAGTTGACGCTTTGATGAAATTGGATCTTCCAAGTGGTGTGAACGTAGAGATTAAACTTTAATCTAAAGTTTGATCTAAACCAGAGCATGAAAAACGCTCGTTAAAAACTTTTTGAAAAAAATTATAGAAAAGGAAACATTTTCTCATGACAAAAGGAATCTTAGGGAAAAAAGTGGGAATGACTCAAATCTTCACTGAAGCTGGCGAATTAATCCCTGTAACTGTTGTTGAAGCAGCTCCAAACGTTGTTCTTCAAGTTAAAACAGTTGAAACAGATGGTTACAACGCAGTTCAAGTTGGTTTTGATGACCTTCGTGACGTATTGAGCAACAAACCTGCCAAAGGCCATGTAGCGAAAGCTAACACAGCTCCTAAGCGCTTCATTCGTGAATTCAAAAACATTGAAGGCTTGGAAGTAGGAGCAGAAATCACTGTCGATACATTCGAAGCTGGTGATGTTGTTGATGTAACAGGAACCTCAAAAGGTAAAGGTTTCCAAGGTGTTATCAAGCGCCACGGCCAATCTCGTGGTCCAATGGCTCACGGTTCACGCTACCACCGTCGTCCTGGTTCAATGGGACCAGTTGCGCCAAACCGCGTGTTCAAAAACAAACGCTTGGCTGGACGTATGGGTGGCAACCGTGTAACGATTCAAAACCTTGAAATCGTACAGGTTGTTCCAGAGAAGAACGTTATCCTGATTAAAGGTAACGTACCAGGTGCTAAGAAATCTCTTATCACTATCAAGTCAGCAGTTAAAGCTGGTAAATAATAAAGAAAGGGGAAATCAGTCACAATGGCAAACGTAAAATTATTTGACCAAACTGGTAAAGAAGCTGGTGAAGTAGTTCTGAACGATGCGGTCTTTGGTATTGAACCAAATGAATCAGTTGTCTTTGATGTTATCATCAGCCAACGCGCTAGCCTTCGTCAAGGAACTCACGCTGTTAAAAACCGTTCTGCAGTATCAGGCGGCGGACGCAAACCATGGCGTCAAAAAGGAACTGGACGTGCTCGTCAAGGTTCTATCCGCTCTCCACAATGGCGTGGTGGTGGTATCGTATTCGGTCCAACTCCTCGTTCATATGCTTACAAACTTCCACGTAAAGTTCGTAGATTGGCATTGAAATCAGTTTACTCTGAAAAAGTTGCTGAAAACAAATTCGTAGCTGTAGACAGCCTTTCATTTACAGCTCCAAAAACTGCTGAGTTTGCAAAAGTGCTTGCTGCACTGAGCATCGATACGAAAGTCCTTGTTATCCTTGAAGAAGGAAACGAATTCGCTGCACTTTCAGCTCGCAACCTTCCAAACGTGAAAGTTGCAACTGCAACAACTGCAAGCGTTCTGGACATCGTAAACAGCGATAAACTTCTGGTTACTCAGGCAGCTATCTCTAAAATTGAGGAGGTTCTTGCATAATGAATTTGTACGACGTAATCAAAAAACCTGTTATCACTGAAGGCTCAATGGCTCAGTACGAAGCAGGCAAATACGTATTTGAAGTGGACACTCGCGCTCACAAGCTCTTGATCAAGCAAGCTGTTGAAGCTGCTTTTGAAGGAGTTAAGGTTGCTAACGTTAACACTATCAATGTAAAACCAAAAGCAAAACGCGTTGGACGTTACACTGGTTTTACAAACAAAACTAAAAAAGCTATCGTAACACTGACAGCTGATTCTAAAGCAATCGAGTTGTTCGGTGCAGAAGAAGAATAATCTAAGGAGGAAATATCGTGGGAATTCGTGTTTATAAACCAACAACAAACGGTCGCCGTAATATGACTTCTTTGGATTTCGCTGAAATCACTACCAGCACTCCAGAAAAATCTTTGCTTGTTTCTTTGAAGAGCAAGGCTGGTCGTAATAACAACGGTCGCATCACTGTTCGTCACCAAGGTGGCGGTCACAAGCGTCACTACCGTTTGATTGACTTCAAGCGTAACAAAGACGCTGTTGAAGCAGTTGTAAAAACAATTGAGTATGATCCAAATCGTTCAGCAAACATCGCTTTGGTTCACTACACTGACGGTGTGAAGGCTTATATCATCGCTCCTAAAGGTCTTGAAGTTGGTCAACGTATCGTTTCAGGTCCTGAAGCAGATATCAAAGTCGGAAACGCTCTTCCGCTTGCTAACATCCCAGTTGGTACTTTGGTTCACAACATTGAGTTGAAACCAGGCCGCGGTGGAGAATTGGTTCGTGCTGCTGGAGCTTCTGCTCAAGTATTGGGTCAAGAAGGTAAGTACACTCTTGTTCGTCTTCAATCAGGCGAAGTTCGTATGATTCTTGGTACTTGCCGCGCTACAGTTGGTGTTGTCGGAAACGAACAACATGGACTTGTAAACCTTGGTAAAGCAGGACGTAGCCGTTGGAAAGGTATCCGCCCAACAGTTCGCGGTTCTGTAATGAACCCTAACGATCACCCACACGGTGGTGGTGAAGGTAAAGCACCAGTTGGTCGTAAAGCGCCATCTACTCCATGGGGCAAACCTGCTCTTGGACTTAAAACTCGTAATAAAAAAGCGAAATCTGACAAACTTATCGTTCGTCGTCGCAACGAGAAATAATTTAAAACAATCTATCCGCCAGCTCGGTAGCGCTGCTTAGTCAGCGCAGGCCGCTGTGGTACTTATTTAAAGGAGAAAATATAAAATGGGACGCAGTCTTAAAAAAGGACCTTTCGTCGATGAGCATCTGATGAAGAAAGTTGAAGCTCAAGCTAACGACGAAAAGAAAAAAGTCATCAAAACTTGGTCACGTCGTTCAACGATCTTCCCAAGTTTCATTGGTTACACAATCGCAGTTTATGACGGACGTAAACACGTGCCTGTTTACATCCAGGAAGACATGGTAGGTCACAAGCTTGGTGAATTTGCGCCAACTCGTACTTACAAGGGTCACGCTGCAGACGACAAGAAAACACGTAGAAAATAAGGAGAACATAAATGGCAGAAATTACTTCAGCTAAAGCAATGGCTCGTACAGTGCGTGTTTCACCTCGTAAATCTCGTCTGGTTCTTGACAATATTCGTGGTAAAAACGTCGCTGACGCAATCGCAATCTTGAAATTCACTCCAAACAAAGCTGCTGGCATTATCGAAAAAGTTTTGAACTCTGCAATCGCTAATGCTGAAAACAACTTTGGTTTGGAAAAAGCAAACTTGGTAGTATCTGAAGCTTTCGCAAACGAAGGACCAACTATGAAACGTTTCCGTCCGCGCGCTAAAGGTTCAGCTTCACCAATCAACAAACGCACAAGCCACATCACTGTGGTCGTTGCAGAAAAATAAGGAGGTAACATCGTGGGTCAAAAAGTACATCCAATTGGTATGCGTGTCGGCATCATCCGTGATTGGGATGCCAAATGGTATGCTGAAAAAGAATACGCGGATTACCTTCATGAAGATCTTGCAATCCGTAAATTCGTTCAAAAAGAATTGGCTGACGCAGCGATTTCAACTATTGAAATTGAACGCGCAGTAAACAAAGTAAACGTTTCTCTTCACACTGCTAAACCAGGTATGGTTATCGGTAAAGGCGGAGCAAACGTTGATGCACTTCGTGCAAAACTCAACAAATTGACTGGAAAACAAGTCCACATCAACATCATCGAAATCAAGCGTCCTGACTTGGATGCGCATCTGGTTGGTGAAGGAATTGCTCGCCAGCTTGAGCAGCGTGTTGCTTTCCGTCGTGCTCAAAAACAAGCTATCCAACGTACAATGCGTGCAGGAGCTAAAGGAATCAAAACTCAAGTATCAGGTCGTTTGAATGGTGCGGATATTGCCCGCAGCGAAGGTTACTCTGAGGGAACTGTTCCGCTTCACACTCTTCGTGCGGATATCGATTACGCTTGGGAAGAAGCTGATACTACTTACGGTAAACTGGGTGTTAAAGTCTGGATCTACCGTGGAGAAGTCCTTCCAGCTCGTAAAAACACTAAAGGAGGTAAATAACCAATGTTAGTACCTAAACGTGTTAAACACCGTCGCGAATTCCGTGGAAAAATGCGCGGTGAAGCTAAAGGCGGAAAAGAAGTAGCATTTGGAGAATACGGTCTTCAAGCAACTACTAGCCACTGGATCACTAACCGCCAAATCGAAGCTGCCCGTATCGCTATGACTCGTTACATGAAACGTGGTGGTAAAGTTTGGATTAAAATCTTCCCACACAAATCATACACTGCAAAAGCTATCGGTGTACGGATGGGATCTGGTAAAGGTGCTCCAGAAGGATGGGTTGCACCAGTTAAGCGTGGCAAAGTCATGTTTGAAGTTGCTGGCGTTTCAGAAGAAATCGCTCGCGAAGCGCTTCGCCTTGCAAGCCACAAACTTCCAGTTAAATGTAAATTCGTAAAACGTGAAGCAGAATAAGGAGAAGGCATGAAACTTAATGAAGTAAAAGAATTTGTTAAAGAACTTCGTGGTCTTTCTCAAGAAGAACTCGCGAAGCGTGAAAATGAATTGAAGAAAGAATTGTTTGATCTTCGTTTCCAAGCAGCTGCTGGCCAATTGGAGCAGACAGCTCGCCTGAAAGAAGTGAAAAAACAAATCGCTCGTATCAAAACTGTTCAATCAGAAGTTAAATAATAGACTAGGGAAGGAGAATTTCAATGGAACGCAATAATCGTAAAGTTCTTGTCGGACGCGTTGTTTCTGACAAAATGGACAAAACAATCACAGTTGTAGTTGAAACTAAACGTAACCACCCAGTCTATGGTAAACGTATTAACTACTCTAAGAAGTACAAAGCACATGACGAAAACAATGTTGCCAAAGAAGGCGATATCGTTCGTATCATGGAAACTCGTCCGCTTTCAGCTACAAAACGCTTCCGTCTTGTAGAAGTCGTTGAAGAAGCGGTTATCATCTAATCAAACCAGAAAGGAGAAAACTTAAATGATTCAAACAGAAACTCGTTTGAAAGTTGCCGACAACAGCGGCGCTCGCGAAATCTTGACAATCAAAGTTCTTGGTGGCTCAGGACGTAAGTTCGCTAACATCGGTGATGTAATCGTTGCGTCTGTAAAACAAGCTACTCCTGGTGGTGCGGTTAAGAAAGGTGACGTTGTAAAAGCTGTTATCGTTCGTACTAAATCAGGTGCTCGTCGTAAAGATGGTTCATACATCAAATTTGACGAAAACGCTGCAGTCATCATCCGTGAAGACAAAACTCCTCGCGGAACTCGTATCTTCGGCCCAGTTGCTCGCGAATTGCGTGACGGTGGCTTTATGAAGATCGTATCATTGGCTCCAGAAGTACTTTAATCGAAATTAACAAACACAGTCCCCTGGCAAAAGTCAGGGTGCCCCTATGGGCGTAAGAATTAAGAGGAGAAATAAATGTTTGTAAAAAAAGGCGACAAAGTTCGCGTAATTGCTGGTAAAGACAAGGGTGTTGAAGCACTTGTTGTTACAGCTCTTCCAAAAGTAAACAAAGTTGTTGTTGAAGGTGTAAACATCGTTAAGAAACACCAAAAGCCAAATAACGAAAACCCTCAAGGTGCTATCGTGGAAAAAGAAGCACCAATCCATGTGTCAAACGTTCAAGTGCTTGACAAGAATGGTGTTGCAGGACGTGTTGGCTACAAGTTTGTAGACGGCAAAAAAGTTCGTTACAATAAAAAATCAGGCGAAGTGCTTGACTAATCACGAAGGAAAGGAGAAGTATAATGGCAAATCGTTTAAAAGAAAAATATCTTAAAGAAGTAGTTCCTGCTTTGACTGAAAAGTTCAACTACTCATCTGTTATGGCTGTGCCAAAAGTGGATAAAATCGTTTTGAACATGGGTGTCGGTGACGCTGTATCAAACGCTAAAAACCTTGAAAAAGCTGCTGAAGAATTGGCTCTTATCTCAGGTCAAAAACCACTTATCACTAAAGCTAAAAAATCAATCGCCGGCTTCCGTCTTCGTGAAGGTGTAGCGATCGGTGCTAAAGTAACCCTTCGTGGCGAACGTATGTATGAATTCTTGGATAAATTGGTTTCAGTTTCTCTTCCACGTGTTCGTGACTTCCACGGTGTTCCAACAAAATCTTTTGATGGACGCGGAAACTACACGCTTGGTGTGAAAGAACAATTGATCTTCCCAGAAATCAACTTTGATGACGTTGATAAGACTCGCGGTCTTGACATCGTTATCGTAACAACTGCTAACACTGACGAAGAGTCACGCGAATTGCTTACAGGCCTTGGAATGCCTTTTGCAAAATAATATAGGAGGTAAAACAAATGGCTAAAAAATCAATGATTGCTAAGAACAAACGCCCAGCTAAGTTCTCTACGCAAGCTTATACTCGTTGTGAAAAATGTGGCCGTCCACATTCCGTTTACCGCAAGTTTAAACTTTGCCGTGTTTGCTTCCGTGAATTAGCATACAAAGGACAAATCCCTGGCGTTACCAAAGCATCTTGGTAATTTAAGATATCAAGGGCGTCAAAACTCCAAGTGAAAATAGGAAACTTGACGAAGAAACTACAGTTTCTAGGAAAGTTTGTCTTTTTCACACAGAGTTTAGCCCGGGTTCAGTTGGGCTTACCAATTTGAACACGAGCTACAGCTTTGGCAAAAAAGACCAATTTGCTTTGGAGCATCGCTCCTACATTAAATTGTCTATTTTTGCTTGTGCTGTTACGCTCTTTGTATCATGTATTAACTAGCAAGTGCAGCTTGCAAACTACTAGTAAGAGGAGAAATATAAAATGGTTATGACTGACCCAATTGCAGACTTTCTGACACGTATCCGTAATGCTAACCAAGCAAACCACGAAGTGCTTGAAGTGCCTGCATCAAACATCAAAAAAGGGATTGCTGAAATCCTGAAGCGTGAAGGTTTTGTAAAAAACGTTGAAATCATCGAAGATGACAAACAAGGCATCATCCGTGTATTCCTTAAATACGGACAAAATGGTGAAAAAGTTATCACTGGTTTGAAACGCGTTTCAAAACCAGGTCTGCGTGTTTACAAGAAACGCGAAGATCTTCCAAAAGTTCTGAACGGACTTGGAATTGCTATCCTTTCAACATCTGAAGGCTTGCTGACTGATAAAGAAGCACGCCAAAAGAATGTTGGTGGTGAGGTTATCGCTTACGTTTGGTAATATTTAGCTCCCAATTTCTTTGTGACTCTTCGTTATCGTCTCTTGCCTAACTCAGAGTTGTGCCCGCGAGACGATGCCTTGATTCACTTTGAAATTGAGACCTAAATTTTCCTTTAAATTGAGAAATCGATTTACCCCCCGTGAAAACTGGTCGCTTGCGGCCTGACAATCTAACAGGAGAATATATACATGTCACGTATTGGTAATAAAGTTATTGTGTTGCCTGCTGGTGTTGAACTTAGCAACAAAGACAACGTTGTAACTGTAAAAGGACCTAAAGGAGAACTGACTCGTGAGTTCTCAAAAGATATTGAAATCCGTGTGGAAGGGACTGAAGTTACTCTTCACCGTCCAAACGATTCAAAAGAAATGAAAACAATCCACGGAACTACTCGTGCCCTTTTGAACAACATGGTTGTTGGTGTATCAGAAGGATTCAAGAAAGAACTTGAAATGCGTGGTGTTGGTTACCGTGCTCAACTTCAAGGCAAAAAGCTTGTACTTTCAGTTGGTAAATCTCATCCAGACGAAGTAGAAGCACCAGAAGGCATCACTTTTGAACTTCCAAACCCAACGACTATCGTTGTCAGCGGAATTTCAAAAGAAGTAGTTGGACAAACTGCAGCTTACGTACGTAGCCTGCGTGCTCCAGAACCATACAAAGGTAAAGGTATCCGCTACGTTGGTGAATTCGTTCGCCGTAAAGAAGGTAAAACTGGTAAATAATCTTGTCTGGCTGATTTTTTCAGCCAAACAAGCTGTTTCCCAACGTTGTGCATAAGCACAAGATTAAAATTAAGAGGTGAAAATTGTGATTACGAAACCAGATAAAAATAAAATCCGCCAAAAACGCCACCGTCGCGTTCGCGGAAAACTCTCTGGAACTGCTGATCGCCCACGTTTGAACGTATTCCGTTCTAATACAGGCATCTACGCTCAAGTGATTGATGACGTAGCGGGTGTAACGCTCGCAAGCGCTTCAACTCTTGACAAAGAAGTTTCAAAAGGAACTAAAACAGAACAAGCCGTTGTTGTTGGTAAGCTCGTTGCTGAACGTGCAGTTGCTAAAGGTATTTCTGAAGTCGTCTTCGACCGCGGTGGATATCTCTATCACGGACGTGTAAAAGCTTTGGCTGATGCAGCTCGTGAAAACGGATTGAAATTCTAAGAGGAGGACACTAGAAAATGGCATTTAAAGACAACGCAGTTGAACTTGAAGAACGTTTAGTTGCCATCAACCGTGTTACAAAAGTTGTTAAAGGTGGACGTCGTCTTCGCTTTGCAGCTCTTGTAGTTGTTGGTGATCGCAATGGTCGTGTTGGCTTCGGTACTGGTAAAGCTCAAGAAGTACCAGAAGCAATCCGCAAGGCAGTTGAAGATGCGAAGAAGAATTTGATTGAAGTACCAATGGTTGGCACAACAATTCCTCACGAAGTTCTTTCAGAATTTGGCGGAGCGAAAGTATTGCTTAAGCCAGCTGTTGAGGGTTCTGGAGTTGCTGCTGGTGGTGCGGTTCGTGCCGTCATCGAGTTGGCAGGTGTAGCAGATGTTACATCTAAATCTCTTGGCTCTAACACTCCAATCAACATCGTTCGCGCAACTGTTGAAGGTTTGAAACAATTAAAACGCGCTGAAGAAGTTGCTGCCCTTCGTGGTATTTCAGTTTCTGACTTGGCATAAGAAAGGGGATAACATGGCTCAAATTAAAATTACTTTGACTAAGTCTCCAATCGGACGCATTCCGTCACAACGTAAAACTGTTGTAGCACTTGGACTTGGCAAATTGAACAGCTCAGTTATCAAAGAAGATAATCCAGCAGTACGCGGTATGATTACTGCAGTATCACACTTGGTAACTGTTGAAGAAGTTAAATAAGCTTTGCTGGTTTAACAACTTTAAATTCAAAATACATTAGGGGATGGGATTTTCTCAGCCCCTAAAACTAAATATATGTATAGGCGAGTTTATATAGGAGACACCTTTTCTCCTATATGAGCGCTAGCATTTTACAAAAGAGGAGAAATAATATAATGAAACTTCATGAATTACAACCTGCTGCAGGTTCTCGTAAAGTCCGCAACCGTGTTGGTCGTGGTACATCATCTGGTAACGGTAAAACATCTGGCCGTGGTCAAAAAGGTCAAAAAGCTCGTAGCGGTGGCGGCGTTCGCCTTGGTTTTGAAGGTGGACAAACTCCATTGTTCCGTCGTCTTCCAAAACGTGGCTTCCTGAACATCAACCGCAAAGAATATGCAATTGTTAACCTTGACCAACTGAACGCCTTTGAAGATGGCGCTGAAGTAACACCAGTTGTTCTCATCGAAGCAGGTATTGTAAAAGCTGAAAAATCAGGTATCAAGATTCTTGGTAACGGAGAATTGACAAAGAAATTGACTGTTAAGGCAGCTAAATTCTCTAAATCAGCTGAAGAAGCTATCACTGCTAAAGGTGGTTCAGTGGAAGTCATCTAAGCGAGGTGACCTATGTTTTTCAAACTATTAAAAGACGCATTTAAAATCAAACAGGTACGGTCTAAGATTCTGTTCACGATTTTTATCATCTTAGTTTTCCGTATCGGTACAACCATAACGGTTCCAGGGATTAATGCCAAAGCCTTAAGCAATTTGAATGATTTGCCATTCCTGAATATGCTGAGCTTGGTCTCTGGTAACGCCATGCGCAACTTCTCAGTCTTTGCTCTGGGAGTCAGTCCATACATCACAGCTTCTATCGTTGTTCAGTTGCTGCAAATGGACTTGCTTCCGAAGTTTGTAGAGTGGGGCAAGCAAGGGGAAGTAGGACGGAGGAAGCTGAATCAAGCGACCCGTTATATTGCCCTCGTGTTGGCCTTTGTGCAGGCGATTGGGATTACCGCTGGTTTCGATACTCTCTCAAGAGCTAATCTGGTTGCCAATCCTAATGTGCAGACCTACGCTTTGATTTGCGTTCTTCTAGCAACGGGTTCTATGATTGTGACCTGGCTGGGAGAGCAGATTACGGATAAGGGTTACGGAAATGGCGTTTCCATGATTATCTTTGCGGGTATCGTCTCTGCAATCCCTGATATGATTAAAGGCATCTATGAAGATTATTTTGTCAATATCCCTAGTGATCGTTTGACTTCATCTTTCATTTTTGTAGGGATTCTGATTGTGGCAGTCCTGCTTATCATTTACTTTACAACCTTTGTACAGCAGGCTGAATATAAAATTCCAATTCAGTATACGAAAGTAGCTAAGGGTGCACCTTCTAGCTCATATCTGCCATTGAAAGTCAATCCGGCTGGGGTTATTCCTGTAATCTTTGCCAGCTCCATTACAGCTGCACCGGCAGCGATTTTCCAAGTTGTCAGTGCCATGGGCTATGACGCAGATTGGGTTAAGACAGCTCAATCACTTTTGGCAACAACGACCATTAGTGGTATGTTCATGTACGCATTCTTGATTGTCCTCTTTACATTCTTCTATACTTTTGTACAGATTAATCCAGAGAAGACAGCAGAAAATCTGCAAAAGAGCGGAGCCTACATTCCAGGTGTTCGTCCTGGTAAAGGAACAGAAGACTACATGTCTAAGCTTTTACGTCGTTTGGCTACAGTGGGATCTCTCTTCCTAGGTTTCATTTCTATCCTGCCTATCTTGGCTAAAGATGTATTTGGATTGACAGATGCCGTTGCTCTTGGAGGAACCAGTCTCTTGATCATCATCTCAACTGGTATTGAGGGAATGAAACAGCTAGAAGGCTACCTGCTGAAGAGAAAGTATGTCGGCTTTATGGATACTTCAGAGTAAGGGAATTTTTGAATAGCTTTTCTAATGAGAAGCCTGTTTAGATAACCTTTCTTGAACCGAAAATAAACAAAATAAAAGGGGACAGAGTAGACTCACCCCCTTCTATTTTGTTTTTAAACGAGTTTATTAATCGGTTTAATAGATTGCTTTAAAAACAAAAAAGGAGACCAATCATGAATCTTTTGATTATGGGCTTACCAGGTGCTGGTAAAGGAACTCAAGCTGCTAAAATCGTTGAGCATTTCAATGTTGCGCATATTTCGACTGGAGATATGTTCCGTGCGGCGATTGCTAACCAAACAGAGATGGGCGTTTTAGCCAAGTCATATATTGACAAGGGCGAGTTGGTCCCAGACCAAGTGACAAACGGTATTGTCAAAGAGCGTTTGAGTCAAGACGATATTAAGCAAACAGGCTTCCTCTTGGATGGCTATCCTCGCACGATTGAGCAAGCACATGCCTTGGACAAAACATTGGCTGAACTTGGTATCGAACTTGAAGGTGTAATCAATATTGAAGTGAATCCAGACTGTCTCTTGGAGCGTTTGAGCGGTCGGATTATCCATCGTCAAACAGGCGAAACCTTCCACAAGGTCTTCAATCCGCCAGCAGACTATAAGGAAGAGGATTATTACCAGCGCGAAGATGACAAGCCTGAGACAGTTAAGCGTCGTTTGGATGTCAACATCGCTCAAGGTCAGCCAATCATTGATCACTATCGCAGCAAAGGTTTGGTCCATGATATTCAAGGGAATCAAGATATTGATGATGTCTTCTCTGACATTGAAAAAGTGCTGACAAATTTGAAATAAAAGCGTTTTTCCTGCTTGCAATATTTGACAAGTAGTGATACAATGAATTAGTCTGACTTATAATTGTTACCTCTGTGCTCAGAGGGATCAAATCGAAATTTATGGAGGTACTTTTGCGTGGCAAAAGACGATGTGATTGAGGTTGAAGGCAAGGTAGTTGATACAATGCCGAATGCAATGTTTACGGTTGAACTTGAAAATGGACATCAGATTTTAGCAACAGTTTCTGGTAAAATTCGTAAAAACTATATTCGTATTTTAGCGGGAGACCGTGTGACTGTAGAAATGAGTCCTTATGATTTGACACGTGGACGGATCACATACCGCTTTAAATAATCGAAAAACTTGGAGGGAAAAAATGAAAGTAAGACCATCGGTCAAACCAATTTGCGAATACTGCAAAGTTATTCGTCGTAATGGTCGTGTTATGGTAATTTGCCCAGCAAATCCAAAACACAAACAACGTCAAGGATAAGATAGAAAGGAGAAAAAATGGCTCGTATTGCTGGAGTTGACATTCCAAATGACAAACGTGTAGTCGTTTCACTGACTTATGTGTACGGTATCGGACTTCCAACTTCTAAGAAAATCTTGGCAGCTGCTGGAGTTTCAGAAGACATCCGTGTAAAAGATCTTACAATCGAACAAGAAGACGCTATCCGTCGTGAAGTAGATGCGATTAAAGTTGAAGGTGACCTTCGTCGTGAAGTAAACTTGAACATCAAACGTTTGATGGAAATCGGTTCATACCGTGGAATCCGTCACCGTCGTGGACTTCCTGTCCGTGGACAAAACACTAAAAATAACGCCCGCACTCGTAAAGGTAAAGCTGTTGCGATTGCAGGTAAGAAAAAATAATATAAGGAGGTAAAAAGTCTTGGCTAAACCAACACGTAAACGTCGTGTGAAGAAAAATATCGAATCCGGTATTGCTCATATTCACGCTACATTTAATAACACTATTGTTATGATTACTGATGTGCATGGTAACGCGATTGCTTGGTCATCTGCTGGAGCTCTTGGATTTAAAGGTTCTCGTAAATCTACACCATTTGCTGCCCAAATGGCATCTGAAGCAGCTGCTAAATCTGCACAGGAACACGGTCTGAAATCAGTTGAAGTTACTGTAAAAGGTCCAGGTTCTGGTCGTGAGTCTGCTATTCGTGCTCTTGCTGCCGCTGGTCTTGAAGTAACAGCTATTCGTGATGTGACTCCTGTACCACACAATGGTGCTCGTCCTCCAAAACGTCGCCGTGTATAATCACCAACCGTTACACTGCTTTTCGTTTAAGAGGGAGTATAGCAAATGATTGAGTTTGAAAAACCAAATATAACAAAAATTGATGAAAATAAAGATTATGGCAAGTTTGTAGTAGAGCCGCTTGAGCGTGGCTATGGTACAACACTGGGAAATTCTCTTCGCCGTGTGCTTTTGGCTTCACTTCCAGGTGCTGCTGTTACTTCAATTAATATTGAAGGTGTTTTGCACGAGTTTGATACAATTTCCGGTGTCCGTGAAGACGTGATGCAAATTATTCTGAACGTCAAAGGGATTGCTGTAAAATCTTACGTCCAAGACGAAAAGATTATTGAACTGGATGTTGAAGGACCAGCAGAAGTAACTGCCGGAGATATTTTGACAGACAGTGATATTGAAATTATAAACCCTGATCATTATCTCTTTACAATCGGAGAAGGCGCAAGCTTTAAGGCAACGATGACTGTCAACAGCGGTCGTGGTTATGTGCCTGCAGATGAAAATAAGAAAGATGATGCACCAGTGGGAACACTTGCGGTGGATTCTATCTATACGCCAGTGACAAAAGTTAATTACCAGGTTGAACCAGCTCGTGTTGGTAGCAACGATGGTTTTGACAAACTAACCCTTGAAATTTTAACGAATGGAACAATTATTCCTGAAGATGCTTTGGGACTTTCAGCCCGCATCCTTACGGAACATTTGAATCTCTTCACTAACTTGACAGAAGTAGCTATCGCTGCAGACGTTATGAAGGAAGCAGAAAAAACTTCTGATGACCGCATTTTGGAACGGACCATCGAAGAATTAGATTTGTCAGTTCGCTCATACAACTGTTTGAAACGTGCAGGTATCAATACTGTATTTGATTTGACAGAAAAATCTGAGCCTGAAATGATGAAAGTTCGTAACTTGGGACGCAAGAGTCTGGAAGAAGTAAAAGTTAAACTTGCTGATCTCGGTCTGGGGTTAAAAAACGATAAATAAAGGAGGAATACATGGCTTACCGTAAACTAGGACGCACTAGCTCACAACGTAAAGCAATGCTTCGCGATTTGACTACTGATTTGCTAATCAACGAATCAATCGTGACAACTGAAGCTCGTGCTAAAGAAATCCGTAAAACAGTTGAAAAAATGATTACATTGGGCAAACGTGGAGACTTGCACGCTCGTCGTCAAGCAGCAGCTTTTGTACGCAATGAAATCGCATCAGAAAACTATGATGAAGCAACAGAAAAGTATACTACAACTACTGCTCTTCAAAAATTGTTCTCTGAGATTGCACCACGCTATGCAGAGCGCAACGGTGGATATACTCGTATCCTGAAAACTGAACCGCGCCGCGGAGATGCTGCGCCAATGGCAATCATCGAATTAGTATAAGATCATCAATCTTTGTTGAGTGTTATGATGATGGAATAGAAGCTCTATTCTTAGTCTAGCTCTGGTCTACCGCTAGGATTTTTTCCTAGCGGGAACACTCATCATATAGGTGATAATAGGTAGACGCTTGTTTACGAAATTGCTTTTAAGGCAAAAACAATTTCGTAAGCAGGCGTTTTTGCATGAGGCTAGGAAAATACCTTAAATTTTGTTATAATACTCTAACACTATCAAAAATTTATAGGAAATGAAAATGACTGATTCAATCCAAATTTTAAAAGAACGCTATTTAAAGAATATCAAAGAAAATCCAACTGTCTACATTGGCATTGAGTTAGAATTTCCTATTGTCAATAGCCAGGGCGGAGCAACGGATCCAAATGTTGCCAAGAATCTCTTGAAGCGTCTGTTGGAAGAGTATGATTTTGAGGCAGAACGATTTGATAGAGACGGGAACCCCATCCAACTGAAATCGACTAAAAATGAAGACAGAATTCTTTTTGAGGTCTCTTACAATACTTTAGAATTTGCTTTTGCCAAGGCTAGCAGAATTCAAGAAGTTGAAGAACGTTTTAAGGACTATCTGAACATTATTCAGCCAATTCTTCGCACAGAAAACCATGAAATTCAAGGTAAAGGTATTCATCCTTTCTGGTCAGAAAATGATAATAGTCCAGTTAAGTATCCAAGATATGAAATGCTGATGCAGTATTTAGCTATGGGAAAGAACATGGAAGGTTTGCACAATTATCCAGAATATGGTGCTTTTATCTGTGGGAGTCAAGTTCAGCTGGATGTTTCAAGAGAAAATTATTTAACTGTTATCAATGTCTTCAATCAAATTGAAGCTGCTAAGGCATACCTTTTTGCCAATTCAGAGTTTTCAGATTCTTCTTGGAATACAAAAATCGCTCGAGATATTTTCTGGGAGCAATCGATGCATGGCATTTTACAGGAAAATGCGGGTGTTAATTCGAAAGATTTTCAAACTGAAGATGAATTTTTTGCATATCTTGATAGATCAGCACTTTTTACTGCCGAACGAAATGGTCAATCCTACTATTTCTATCCGATAGCTGCTAATGAATACTTGAGCCAGAAAACTATTGAGGCTTATGACCTTTCAGGCGAAAAAACAAACTTGACTCCAAGGGAAGCAGACTTCAAGAATCACAGAAGTTACCAGTATCAAGATTTGACGACACGGGGGACAGTAGAGTTTCGGAGTGTCTGTACTCAGCCTTTTGATAGAACCTTTTCTTCTGCTGCTTTTCATCTTGGTATTTTAGAAAATTTGGAAAGTGTAAAAGCCTATTTACAAAACGCTCCCTTCTTTCAGGAGGAAAGTCGGGATTACAAAGCTTTAAGAAGAAAGTTTTCTAAAAAAGAGTTGACCGCAAGTGAAACAGATCATATTTATGAATTCACAAAGACTTTGCTTCAGCTGGCGAGAGCTGGTTTATTAGCTCGTCAACTAGGTGAGGAAGCTTATCTTCCCACTCTTTAATAGAGGCTAGCCTCTGATGAATAAAAAATTCTAGAAAACTTTTAATTTTTTTCAAAAAAGGTATTGACAGGTAGTAGGTATAGGTGATATACTAATATAGTTGTCGCGAAAGACAAAGCCCTTTGAAAACTGAACAAGACGAACCAAGTGCAGGGTGACATAGAGATATGTAACCTGTCAAAAAAACGAGAAAATAAATCTGTCAGTGGACAGTAATGAGTGCGAACTCAAACTTTTTAATGAGAGTTTGATCCTGGCTCAGGACGAACGCTGGCGGCGTGCCTAATACATGCAAGTAGAACGCTGAAGAGAGGAGCTTGCTCTTCTTGGATGAGTTGCGAACGGGTGAGTAACGCGTAGGTAACCTGCCTGGTAGCGGGGGATAACTATTGGAAACGATAGCTAATACCGCATAAAATTGATTATTGCATGATAATTAATTGAAAGATGCAATTGCATCACTACCAGATGGACCTGCGTTGTATTAGCTAGTTGGTGAGGTAACGGCTCACCAAGGCGACGATACATAGCCGACCTGAGAGGGTGATCGGCCACACTGGGACTGAGACACGGCCCAGACTCCTACGGGAGGCAGCAGTAGGGAATCTTCGGCAATGGGGGGAACCCTGACCGAGCAACGCCGCGTGAGTGAAGAAGGTTTTCGGATCGTAAAGCTCTGTTGTAAGAGAAGAACGGGTGTGAGAGTGGAAAGTTCACACTGTGACGGTATCTTACCAGAAAGGGACGGCTAACTACGTGCCAGCAGCCGCGGTAATACGTAGGTCCCGAGCGTTGTCCGGATTTATTGGGCGTAAAGCGAGCGCAGGCGGTTAGATAAGTCTGAAGTTAAAGGCTGTGGCTTAACCATAGTATGCTTTGGAAACTGTTTAACTTGAGTGCAGAAGGGGAGAGTGGAATTCCATGTGTAGCGGTGAAATGCGTAGATATATGGAGGAACACCGGTGGCGAAAGCGGCTCTCTGGTCTGTAACTGACGCTGAGGCTCGAAAGCGTGGGGAGCAAACAGGATTAGATACCCTGGTAGTCCACGCCGTAAACGATGAGTGCTAGGTGTTAGGCCCTTTCCGGGGCTTAGTGCCGCAGCTAACGCATTAAGCACTCCGCCTGGGGAGTACGACCGCAAGGTTGAAACTCAAAGGAATTGACGGGGGCCCGCACAAGCGGTGGAGCATGTGGTTTAATTCGAAGCAACGCGAAGAACCTTACCAGGTCTTGACATCCCTCTGACCGCTCTAGAGATAGAGTTTTCCTTCGGGACAGAGGTGACAGGTGGTGCATGGTTGTCGTCAGCTCGTGTCGTGAGATGTTGGGTTAAGTCCCGCAACGAGCGCAACCCCTATTGTTAGTTGCCATCATTGAGTTGGGCACTCTAGCGAGACTGCCGGTAATAAACCGGAGGAAGGTGGGGATGACGTCAAATCATCATGCCCCTTATGACCTGGGCTACACACGTGCTACAATGGCTGGTACAACGAGTCGCAAGCCGGTGACGGCAAGCTAATCTCTGAAAGCCAGTCTCAGTTCGGATTGTAGGCTGCAACTCGCCTACATGAAGTCGGAATCGCTAGTAATCGCGGATCAGCACGCCGCGGTGAATACGTTCCCGGGCCTTGTACACACCGCCCGTCACACCACGAGAGTTTGTAACACCCGAAGTCGGTGAGGTAACCGTAAGGAGCCAGCCGCCTAAGGTGGGATAGATGATTGGGGTGAAGTCGTAACAAGGTAGCCGTATCGGAAGGTGCGGCTGGATCACCTCCTTTCTAAGGAGTCCGTAAGGACACACGGAATGCACTTGAGTCTTGTTTAGTTTTGAGAGGGCTATGTGGGGCCTTAGCTCAGCTGGGAGAGCGCCTGCTTTGCACGCAGGAGGTCAGCGGTTCGATCCCGCTAGGCTCCATTATCTAGTTTGACTAGATAAAGAACTTGTCCATTGAAAATTGAATACCGATATCAAATAGTAACAAGAAAATAAACCGAAAACGCTGTAAAAATTAATGAGTTTAAGACTGAAAGGTCAAAAATAAGGTTAAGTTAGTAAGGGCGCACGGTGGATGCCTTGGCACTAGGAGCCGATGAAGGACGTGACAAACGACGAAATGCCTCGGGGAGCTGTAAGTAAGCACTTGATCCGGGGGTGTCCGAATGGGGGAACCCAACAGGTTGATGCCTGTTACCCATTTCTGTTAAGGGAATGAGGAGGAAGACGCAGTGAACTGAAACATCTAAGTAGCTGCAGGAAGAGAAAGCAAAAGCGATTGCCTTAGTAGCGGCGAGCGAAGAGGCAGGAGGGCAAACCGAAGAGTTTACTCTTCGGGGTTGTAGGACTGCAATGTGGACTCAGAATTTATAGAAGAATGACTTGGGAAAGTCAGCCAAAGAGAGTAAGAGCCTCGTATTTTAAATAGATTCTGTACCTAGCAGTATCCTGAGTACGGCGGGACACGTGAAATCCCGTCGGAATCTGGGAGGACCATCTCCCAACCCTAAATACTCCCTAGTGACCGATAGTGAACCAGTACCGTGAGGGAAAGGTGAAAAGCACCCCGGGAGGGGAGTGAAATAGAACCTGAAACCGTGTGCCTACAACAAGTTCGAGCCCGTTAATGGGTGAGAGCGTGCCTTTTGTAGAATGAACCGGCGAGTTACGTTATGATGCGAGGTTAAGTTGAAGAGACGGAGCCGTAGGGAAACCGAGTCTGAATAGGGCGCTTTAGTATCATGATGTAGACCCGAAACCATGTGACCTACCCATGAGCAGGTTGAAGGTGCGGTAAAACGCACTGGAGGACCGAACCAGGGCACGTTGAAAAGTGCTTGGATGACTTGTGGGTAGCGGAGAAATTCCAAACGAACTTGGAGATAGCTGGTTCTCTCCGAAATAGCTTTAGGGCTAGCGTCGACATAAAGATTCTTGGAGGTAGAGCACTGTTTGGGTGAGGGGTCCATCCCGGATTACCAATCTCAGATAAACTCCGAATGCCAATGAATTATGGTCGGCAGTCAGACTGCGAGTGCTAAGATCCGTAGTCGAAAGGGAAACAGCCCAGACCACCAGCTAAGGTCCCAAAATAATTGTTAAGTGGAAAAGGATGTGGGGTTGCACAGACAACTAGGATGTTAGCTTAGAAGCAGCTATTCATTCAAAGAGTGCGTAATAGCTCACTAGTCGAGTGACCCTGCGCCGAAAATGTACCGGGGCTAAAACAATTTACCGAAGCTGTGGATACCTTTTATAGGTATGGTAGGAGAGCGTTCTATGTGTGGAGAAGGTGTACCGTGAGGAGTGCTGGAACGCA